>CAZJJQ010000684.1:0-2472 GCA_964546345.1 uncultured Planctomycetales bacterium | reverse complement strand
GGCGGCGCCGCCCGCCGCGCCCGCCGCGCCCGCCGCGCCCGCGACGTCGCCCTGGGCCGACGAGGAGCTCGTGAAGCGTCGTTTCGCCGAGGCGCTCGACGCCGTGGAGGCCGCGAGCGGGGTCACCTACCCCACCCGGCCCACCGTGCGCATCTCGACGCGGAAGGACGTGGTCGCCATCCTCGAGGAGGAGCTGCAGGCCATCGCGTCCGCCGTCGGCGGCAAGGAGGGCATCCCCCAGGCGGTCGCCGCCACCTCCCGCGGGCTGCTCGCGAAGTACGCGCTCGACGGGCACGTCGTCCACGTGATCCCCGAGAACGTCGAATGGGTCGTGGACACGATCGGCGCCAAGGAGCTCGCCGGCGAGGACGCCCTCCGGGTGATCCTCGTGCACGAGTGCACCCATGCGCTCGACTTCCCGCGGTTCGGCTGGCCGGAGCTGCGGCCGAAGTGGTCCACCCCCGACGAGCAGAAGGCCTTCGGGGCCGTCGTCGAGGGGCACGCCCAGTGGGTCGCCGAGCAGATGGCGGAGAAGTGGGGCCTGCGGAAGGCGTACGACGCGTTCACCGCCTCCATCACGTGGCTGCCCACGGGCCAGAACGCGGCCGCCGAGGCCATCTCGCGGGCCATGGCGGCGGAGATGGGCTTCGCCTACGTGCAGGGCCACGCGTTCATCCAGGCCGTGTTCGCCGCCCGGGGCCTCGAGGGCGTGCTGGCCGTGCTGCGCGAGCCGCCCCGCGACACGCGGTCCATCGAGCACCCGGAGCTCTTCCTGAACCCGCAGGCCTCGGACGCCTCCGTGGACCTCGCGACCGTCGTGGAGGCGTTCCGACCCCTGCTGCCCGAAGCCCGCTTCAAGGTGCAGACGACCCGCGTGCTCCAGGCGGCCGTCCGCAGCCAGGTGGCGGGGCTGCCCGCGCAGGAGCTCGAGCACGTCTTCGACGGCTACCGCGACGCCCAGGCCCTCGTCGGCAGCGACGCGGGCGGCGACGCGCAGGTCATCGTGCTGGCCCTCCTCTACGACGCCCCCGACCAGGCGCAGCGCTTCGTCCGGGCCGACGCCGCGCTCTCCCGGATCAAGGACGAGCGCCTGAAGACCGGCAACGTCCGGATCACCTCCGCCGTCTACGAGCCCGGCGCGGGCGCCGGGAGCCGCCTGCCCGGCACCGTGGTCGAGAAGTCCATCGCCGTAGGGCCCCAGACCGTGACGGCGGTGGTGCACTTCACCTCCGTGGGTCGCGTGGCGCTCGAGCTCTCCTTCACGGGCAAGACCGGGGTCACGCGGGCGCAGGTGGACGCGGTGCTCGACGCCGTGGAGCGGTACGTGGTGGACCCGACGCATCCGCGGCCGACGGGCGAGGCGCCCCAGGCTCCCGACGGGCGGTAGCCGCACATCGACGCGGATCGAGATCGGTTGGCCCCTCCGCCGGGACGGGGCTACCATCCCCGGCGGATGGCCTCGATGGATCCCCTCCCGCAGGATCACTGGCTGCTGCGGCAGGTCGGCGTCCTCGAGCGGCGGCGACTGCTGCTCTACGGCGTCTGCCTGGGCCTGATCGCGCTGATCGCGTTCGCCGACTTCGTGACCGGCGACGAGATCCTCCTCTTCGTGCTCCACCTGCTGCCCGTGGCGGTCCTCGCGTGGGGGGCCGGCATCTACGCGGGGCTCGCGGGCGCGGTGGTGGCGACGGGCGCCATGCTCATCGGCTACGTCGCCCTCTCCGACGGCCGCTTCCGCACCCTCCATGCCTGGCAGGCCCTCGTCAGCCTGACGAGCAACGCTTCCGTCGCGTGGGCCGTCTCGCGGCTGAAGGCCTCCCACGAGCGGGTGCTCTCGCTCCTCGACGCGGAGCGACGCCTCGCGCGCGAGGACGCCGTCACCGGGCTCGCGTCGGTCCGCGCCTACCACGAGCGCCTGGCCCTCGAGGTGGACCGCATGCGCCGGCACGGGCGGCCCTTGAGCCTCATGTACCTCGACCTCGACGACTTCAAGCAGGTGAACGACGAGCGGGGCCACCGCGCGGGCGACGAGCTCCTCGGACGGGTGGGCCGCGTGCTGGTCGCGAGCGTGCGCAAGGTGGACCTGTGCGGACGCCTCGGCGGCGACGAGTTCGGGATCCTCATGCCCGAGACGGACGCGCAGGAGGCGGCCCACGTCGCGCAACGCGTGCACGAAGGCCTGCTCCGGTCGTTCCGCGAGGGCGGCGCCGCGGTCGGCATGAGCGCGGGCCTCGCCACGTTCCTCCGCCCCCCCGTGGACGACCAGGTGCCCATCAGCCAGGTGGACGCGCTGATGTACGAGGCGAAGCGCTCGGGGAAGAACCGCATCGTCTCGAAGACGTTCGAGTGACGCGCGGGCCCGTGCGCCGACCGACCCCCCGCGCCCCCCTCCTCCTCCGATGGATCGGGCCCCCGCTGCGCCTGGCGCCGCCGTGGTGCCTGCTGGCGCCGGCCGTGCTCGTCGCCCCCGGG
>CAZJJQ010000683.1:0-2474 GCA_964546345.1 uncultured Planctomycetales bacterium | reverse complement strand
CGGGCCACGGCCCCCGTCGAGAGCGCCAGGCCCAAGGCGACGCGCACGAGCCACGCGCCGGTCGCGCGGAGCGCCGGGGAGCGGGCGGGGGGGAGGGTCCGACGCATGGAGGTAGAACGTACCCGGCGCGGGGCCGTTCCCGCGCAGGGAGCGCGCGGGGTACCATCGGCCGCATGGAGCGCGCCGTGCGCGAGCGCAGGTCGATTCCCGGCGTCGTGCGCGCCCTCCTCGTGGGGACGCTGGCGCTCGGACCGTGTCTCCGGGGCGTCGCGAGCGCGGGGGACGCGCCTGCCGGGATGCCTGCCGCCCGAGGGGCCGTGGACGTGTACGAGCGCAACAAGGCCTCCCTCGAGGCCGTCCTCGTGCACGTCGCGAAGGACCTCAAGGTGCGTGCCGCCGCGACGACCGGGAAGGGGGGGGGAGGGGCGGGCGGCGTGCTCCTCCTCGTCGTGGATCCCACCACGAGCATGCAGGCCGAGCTGCTCGAGCTTCGGCAGGCGCTCGTGGCGGCCGTGGCCGAAGGGCCGGCAGGGATGCGGGTGGGGGTGCTCGGCGCCGGCGCCGAGTACCAGCCGCCGGGCTCCCTGGAGGACGCCCGCGGGGCGCTCACGGCGTTGCACGCGCTGCCGCTCGACGGCCCGAAGAACCTCCTGGAGGGCGTGCGGGAGGCCGTCACGGACCTGCGCACGCCTGCGACCGAGCCTCGGGCCGTCCTGCTCGTGACGAGGGAGGGCGGCGACGGGGAGGACGACGTGGAAGCCACGAGGTCGCTGCTCCTCGAGCGCGGCGTCGCGTTCTACAGCGTGGCGCCCGAGGCCGCGTTCGAGCGCCCCTGGGACTACGACTTCAAGGTGCGGGAGGTGCCCGACCTCGGCCTCACGCAGCGCTTCACGCCCGTCTCGCGCCGGAGGACGAAGGGCGAGCTCTACTACGGCGGAGACGTCGCCTTCGGCCTCGTGCCGTACCGGTGGGAACTGGCGGACTTCCCCTTCGCGCAGACCGAGTTCGACTGGGCGGGGCCCGGCCGCTTCCCGTGTCCGAGCGGCTTCGGCTACTGGGGCCTCGCGACGCTGTCGTCGTCCACCGGGGGCCGGTGCTTCGTCTTCAACTTCCGCGCGCCCGGCGCGCGATCGAAGGCGGACGACCACCACGTCGAGCTGTACGACCTCGGGTTCCTCAACCTCTTCGCGCCCGACCTGCGCCCCCGTGTCGAGGTGCTCAAGGCGCTCGAAGGCTCGCGGAAGGCGCTCGCCATCGTCCGGATCTGGGACCTCCTCGCCGACGAGACGGCGCCGCTCGTGCTCGATCGGGCGACGCTCGAACGGTCGGGCGGCGGGCTTGCCGTGCGGCCCATGGGCCCGGTGCGCTCGGGCACGGACTTCGAGACGACGTATCGGGAGCGCCGCGAGGTGGCGAAGGCCCGCGAGATCGCGGTCGAGCGTCGCCGACGTGCGGAGCAGGCGCTCTCGCTGTGGCTCGAGGAGGCTCGACGGGAGGTGACGCCTTCGACGGGAGACCGACGGGATCCCCTGCTCGAACGGGCGGAGGCCGACTTCGACCTCCTGGGGCTCCAGCTCTCGAAGGTGCGCTTCCACTGGGGCGAGGCGATCGCGGCGCTCGACGGCATCGTGCCGGCGGTCTTCGACGGACGGCGCAGGGTCAGCCTGGTGCCCGAGCCGTTGGCGCGGGGGGTGGTGGCCGTGCGTCGCGACGTCCGGATCGAGGACGGGGCCCGGGCCGCGGCGTACATGGACGTCATGGCCTCCGGGCGCCGCCTCGTGACCAAGTACCACGGCACACCGTGGGCGTTGTTCGTCGAGAAGGGCATCGTCTTCACCCTGAAGGTGCGGATCGATGAGCCTCCGCCGCCTTCGACGGAGCCCCGCCCGGTTCCTCCGCCGGTGCCCGCCAAACCGGCGCCGCCGCCGCCGAAGCCGAAGGCTCCGCCTCCTCCGATCCGACCGGGCAGCGCCGGCGGCGGGCCGACCACGAACAAGTGAGGCCCCGGGTCGCGTGTCCGTCCCCGCCGATGTACCCTCTCGCGCCACCTGTCGGGGTGTAGCTCAGCGGTAGAGCCTCAGGTTTGGGACCTGTATGTCGGGGGTTCAAATCCCCCCACCCCGACCACCTGTGTCGATGAGCGTAGGGTTCCGTCCCTGGACGAGGACACCGCCCAACCCCCGACATACGGGGGGTAGGCGACGGCGAGAGCCGGCGCCGCAGGGGGCGGAAGCCCCCGGAGAGGACGGCGGGTTCTGGCCTGGAGGGGCCCCGCGCCGCTCCCCGCGCCGGTGGGGCCCCTCCCGGTGGCCCCCCCCGGCGCCCCCCCCCGTCCCCAGCCTTCCGCCCCGGCTCGCCGGTGCGCCCGCTCTTCCCTCTGGGAAACCGAGCCCAATCGGCGGTACACTCCCCCTTGCGCCCAGGAACCCCCCGGGTGCGGGTCCTCGCCCGTCGCCTCCCACCTCGAGGCTGCC
>CAZJJQ010000682.1:0-2475 GCA_964546345.1 uncultured Planctomycetales bacterium | reverse complement strand
CGTCTCCCGCTGCCGTCGGGGGCGTACGACCTGCGGGCCGCGGGGCAGACCCTGTGGTTCACGACGAACGGCGGCGGAATTCCCGTGGCTCCGGGGGGCGGCGGGGGCGTGGCGATCATGGAAGGGCCCATGATGGGGGCCGACGGCTCCCCGGGGATGCCGTTCCTGCCGTCGGCGGAGCTCCGCACCGTGCGGCTGGGCTCGACGCTCGCGTTCGGCCCCACCCTCACGTACGACGCCGACTTCGCGAGCCTGCTCCTCCCCGAGGAGGGAGGCGCGCTGGTGGTGCGCAACGGCGTGACGGTGGACCGCTGGAACGTGACGGGGCCGACGGCGGTCCTCGTCGGGTCGACCGACGTCGGCGCGTGGCCCGAGTCGGCGCGGCCGGACACGGCGCCGGGAAGCTACCTGCTGGCGCTCGGCTTCGGCGGGTTCGTCGCGATCCCCTGACCCCGGCTCGCGCTCACTTCGGCGGGAAGCCCGCGGGCATCCAGTCGGGCAGGTCGGAGATGGAGGCCCGGGCGGCCTCCGACGTCGGCACCCCCCAGGCCTGGAAGAAGGGCCCGAGGTCCTTGCCGACCGCCCGGCTGAAACGCGTCATCCACTGGTCGCGCCGCGCGTCATCGGAGGCGGGACGCTCCTTCGCGGGGAGCGCACGGTAGTCGGCGAACACCCTGCGGAAGGGCTCCCAGCCGAAGCCCTCGATCAGGTGGACGTACATGGCGAGGGCGAGGAAGGGGTCGGCCTTCCACCTCGTGAACTTCGCCCCCGCGCGCACGTGGTCCGCCGCCTGCTTCGCCCGCTCGGCGAGGGCCCCGTGCCCGGCGATGTCCTTCATGCCGCACACGTGCTGCAGCACGTACAGCGAAAACAGGTTGCACGTGACCTCGGTGGTCCCGTCGAAGGTCCACTCGGGCTGCTGGTGGTTGTGCCCCATCTCGTGGAAGAGGCCCCAGTCGCCCTTCGACTGGAGCAGGTCCACGTCCACCATCCGCGCGGCGGCGTCGAGGTGGGTCATGATCGGGTAGCCCGAGTGCATGTAGCCGGCCGAGATCTCGACGTCGGCGACGTAACGCTCCGGACGGGCACGGGCGTGGGGGATCGCGGCGAGATCGGCATCGGCGTCGAGGACGCGGTCCCAGAAGCGCATCAGGGGCTCGGGATCGGCGAGGTCCCGGATGCGGTCGGAGGGCACCGAGAGGATCACCTTCGACGATGCGAGCTCGGCCCAGGGGCCGGGCGCGCGGCGCGCCTTCGCCCAAGCCTCCTTCGTCGTGACGCCGAGCACGTACAGCGGCGCCTCGACCGCGCCGGCGATCGTCACGGTGACGTGCCCGGTCGCACCTTCAGGCACGACCACGTACACGGGCCCGCCGAACGCGCAGGCAAGCGTCGCGCCCGTGCCGTCGAACGCCTGCTCCACGGTGATCTCGGGCACACGCGGCCACGCGTCGAGGTGCCACAGGGTGTCCCGGTGGCACCCGATCCGTAGCGCCAGGGACGCGGCGGCGCGCTTCCCCTCGGCCGGCTCCGAGACGGTGGGGATCGTCGCGGCGATCGACTGCCCCGGCGCCGCGTAGAGCCCGGTGGAGCGCCAGCCGGGCACGGAGAGATCCACATCGACCGCCGTGCGCACCGTCTTCGCGCCCGGGGCAGGGAGCCCGGGAAACGCCGCGGCGGCCGGGTGGGCGGGCACGTCCTTCCCGCCTGCGCGGGCGAGCTCGCCGATCTGGGCGGCGAGGAGGAACCGATCGAGGGGACGGTCCGCCCGCAGCGGCTCGCGCTCCGTGGGCACCAGGTGCTCGGCGCGATCCCGGAGGTAGGCCTTCAGGCGTCCGCGCAGGCGCTTCTCGTCCGACGGGAGCACCGCGATCGCCTGCTGTGCCACGAGGGAGGCCTGCAGCAGCTCGAGTCCGGTCGCCTTCTTGCCCGCGGTCGCCACGAGCAGGTCGATCGCGCGCTCGGCGTGGAACGCAGCCCCCGGCGCCCCCATGACCACGTAGCCCTTCGCACCGGTCGTCTCGACCGTCGCCTCCGTGAACGCGAGCCCCGCCTCGAGCACGAGCGCCTGGAGCCCGCTCGTGCCGAGATCGGTCGCGCGAGTGACCTGCTTCCACCCCCACGGGCACATCGACGCCACGAGGCCGCCCCCGCCCGTCACGAACTTCGAGAGCTCGGCGCGTTCGTCCGCGGAGGGGTCGGTTCCGGCCAGCACCACCACGTCGCGGTCGCGCAGCCCCGAAGTCCAGCCGACCCCGTCGAGGCGGCGGACTTCGAAACCGCGCGGGGTCAACGCGGCGCCGAGGTCGGTGCCGAGCGTGCCGACGCGCACGCCCTTCTTGCCCCGGGCACCCGCCGTCCAACGCAGCACGTTCTCGAGGAAGCGCCCCGAGTCGGCCTGCACGAGGGTCCCGGCGGCCGTGAAGGCGTCGTGCGCGATCACGAGCGCTCGCCCCTTCCCCCACCGCGCCGCCG
>CAZJJQ010000681.1:0-2480 GCA_964546345.1 uncultured Planctomycetales bacterium | reverse complement strand
GTAGGAACGGCTCGGGGCGCGGCGGGACGACCTCCTGGCGCGAGCGGCCGGGAAGCGGTACGCCGGGGCCGGACGGGGCTCCGAGACCCTGCGCGCGGCGGGCCGCGGCGAGCGCCTCGGCGGCCGACATCCCATGTGCCCCAGGGCCTGCGGGCACCTCGGCAGGTGCGGGCTCGCCGTGCGCCTCGGGCTCGACGACCTCCTCGACGGCGGCCAGCAGGGCCAGCCGGCGCTCGACGACGGTCACGTGGTCCTGGGCCGTGCCGTCGGCCGACACGTGGACCAGGCCGCGCGAGACGAGCTGGGCGAGCGTGGTGGTGACGGCGAACTGGCCGCAGCCGGTGAGCTCGACGAGGTCGCGCACGCGGCGTCGCCCGTCGACGAGAGCAAGCAGCGCCCACTCGTCGCGCGACACCTGCGGGTCGGCCTCGAGCACGACGGGCAGCGACAGCACGCTGTCCTGGCTGGGCACGAGCGCCTCGAGGCGGGCCCAGGCCTCGGCGCGGGCGCGCGCTTCGGCGAGCACCTCCGCCGGGTCGAGGCTGATGCCGACGTCGTCGGGGTCGGTCTGGGCGGCGTCGAAGCCGAACTCGCCGGTCTGCCAGCGCAGCAGGTCGAAGACCGCGTCCACCGCCTGCTCCGAGGCGGCCTGGCGCAGCAGGTCCGGGTCGACCGCGCCGCTGTCGCGCCGGCCGCGGGCCCCGCCGGCGCCGCCGGGGGGGGGGGGGGGGACGGGGGGGCGCGGGGCGGCCGGGCCGCCGGCCCCCGAGCCCACGACCCGGCGTACCAGGGACGCGCGCGAGCGGTCCGACGAGGCACCGCAGATGCGGCCCTCGCGGAACCAGACCACGCCGTGGACGAGTCCGGTCCCCTGCGCGTGGCGCAGCTGGAGGCCACCGGTCTTCCCGGTGCCGGCCAGCAGGGCCACGACGTCAGGGAGCCCGAACGCGTCGAGCGTGCCCTCGAGGTTCACAGTTCCTCCGCCCCCTCGCTCAGGCGCTCGCGACGACGTGCTGCCACTCCGGCGCGGACGCCGGCCGGCTCGCCGGCGGCTCTCCGCCGGTCAGGAGCTCGGGGACCTCGGGCTCCTCCGGGTAGTACGTGGAGACGGGGTACGGCGCGGCCTCGACGAGGGAGGCGCGGTGCGCCTGGTAGGCCGCCTCGGCGTCGGCGAGGGCCTGGTCGTCGATCGCGGACTCGGCGGCGACCGGCGCGGCCTCGCGCAGGACGGTGCCGATGGCTGCGGCGGCTCGACGCACCTCGAAGAGCATGAGACCGGCCTTGGCGCCGGCGGCGGCGACGGCCACGAGGACCGCCTCGTCGTCGCACGACACGAGGAAGACGGTGCCGGTCTCCCCCTCGACGTACACCTGGGAGAGGTCACCGCGACCGAGGCCCTGCGCGGCCTTCTCGCCGAGGCTGAGGAGGGCGGCGCTCATGGCCGCCATCCGGTCCTCGTCCATGCCCGGCGGGAGCTTCGAGGCCATGGCGAGGCCGTCGAAGGACACCACCGCGGCGGCCTCGAGCTCGGGCGCCTGGGTGAGCAGGTCGCTGAGCGCGCGGTCGAGCCGCGCGGCGCGGCCGGTTGCCTGGTCGGACATGGAGCACCTCGGACGCATCGCAGACGCTGGGGGTCGGACGACCCGCACGCTGTCCCATCGACCTCCGGGGAGCCCGGCTTGAGGATTACCTGCGTACGCCGGGACCGGGCCCGCTGGCCCGGGTCCCGCCGCAGGTCAGCGGCTCGCAGCCGCCACGTCGAGCGCGACGCGCATGGCGTCGACCGGGGGCTCCTGGCCGGTCATCAGGCGCACCTGCCCGACCGCCTGGTGCAGGAGCATGGCCAGGCCGGAGGCGACGGCCCCTCCGTGAGCGCTCCAGGCGGCCGCGAGCGGGGTCGGCCACGGGTCGTAGACGACGTCGAGGAGCACACCCGGTGCTGCCGGGACGGCTGCGGCGAGCGGGTCGGCCGCGCCCCGGGGCACGGTAGAGATCACGACCGGGGCGTCGAGCGCCTCGGCGGCGGCGTCCCACGGGCGGATCCCGACCTCGACACCGACGGCCGCGCCCGTCGCGACGAGCTCCTCCCCTGCCTCGGGGCGCCGGACGTAGCCGGTCACCGCGGGAGCGCCGAGCCGGGCGAGGGCGGCGACCGCGGAGCGGGCGGTGGCCCCGCCGCCCACCACGGCCGCAGCGGACCCGGGCCGGGCACCGGCCTCGAGGAGCGCGTGCTCGATGCCCTCGACGTCGGTGTTGGCGCCGCGGCGGCGACCGCCCTGGAGGAGCAGGGTGTTGGCCGCACCCGTCGCGCGGACGAGGTCGTCGTCCTCGTCGAGCAGCGGCAGCACGGCCTGCTTGAGCGGCATCGTGAGGGACAGCCCCACCCACGAGGCGTCGAGGGAGCCGACGTACGCGGCGAGCTGCTCGGACGTGCAGTCGACCGCGGAGTACTCCCACGGGAGGCCGAGCGCGGCCCAGGC
>CAZJJQ010000680.1:0-2491 GCA_964546345.1 uncultured Planctomycetales bacterium | reverse complement strand
GCTCGACCGTGTCGCCGAGCGCGGTGTAGGGGTCCTTGTCCTTGCAGTAGCCGTCGAGGCGGAGGAAGAACGTGCGCGACCAGCCCGGCGCAAGCGCGGGGAACGCGTCCGCGGCGAAGGCGAGCGTGGTCTCCTCGCCCTTCCCGAAAATCACGAACCGGTCGTCCGCGGCCGTCACGAGCGGCGTGACGTCGCCGAGCCGCGTGTAGGCGCCCGCCGTGGTGCGGAACGGGATCCACGCCTCGCAGACGGAGTAGTCGTAGAGGGCCGGGGCCCGGCCGTCGGGGGAGTACTCGCGGGGATAGCCCCGCGCGTGCAGGTGCGCGCCCACGGGGAGCGCCGAGGTCGTCGCGAGGCTGCCCGGGGAGGCATCCCGTGCGAGGTAGACGCGGTCCCAGTAGACCTCGAGGTTCGTGCGGATCCGGCAACGCGACGTGGCGGGGCCGAGGATGCCCGTGACGTCGTAGGTCATGGTGCGGCTGTTGCCCGCGGGGTATCCGATGGCGGCCGCTCGGCGCCATCCGCCGCTCCCGTCGGGGACCTCGAGCACGGGGGGCTGCATGTCGATGCCTGCCTGGGACGCCGCCACCGACGTCTTGCTGTAGCCGTACTCGACCCAGCCCGCGAGGAAGAGGATCAGGCGGTCCGTGGGGGCGAGCGTCGCGAGGCGGTCCCCGAAGTCGAGGAGGAGCGCGTGGTCCTCCGCGAACCCTACGAATCGCCGGTCCTTCCCGAACCCGTCCACGGTGTCGCGGTCCTCGACGAGGAGCTTCCCGAGCACGTCGTGGCCCGCGTCGTCCGTCGCCGAGACGGGGGCCAGGGGCGTCCGCGCCGCGTAGAAGCGGTCCGTGGGCATCGGGAGGTCGGAGGCGAAGCGCTCGTTGGCGTGGACCGTCAGGTCGCTCGGGTGGTCCACGGCGATCAGGCGCGCCTCGTCGAGGTAGGAGACCTCCTCGAGGTTCTCCACCAGCTGCAGGACGTAGCGGCCGTCCCTGGCCGCCAGGGGCGGCAGGCGCAGGACCTCCGTCGGGTCGGGCGGTCCGTACCCGAGCTTCGGCCCCAGGTAGAAGCCCAGGCCCCCGACGCCGAGGGTGTCGGTCACGTACTCGAAGCGCGACCCGGTCCAGGCGAAGAGCACGGGGCACGAGGCGATCTTGCGGTTCACCTCGGTGATGCGGTGGGGGCGGTCCACGGGGACGTCGTGCTCGTTCTGCATCACGCCGTCGGTCCAGCGCACGCGCACGAAGTCGGCGCGGGCGCGCTCCCCGAGGCCGATCACGACCTCGTCCGTCATCTGGCCCGGGAAGCCCGAGCCGGCCATCACGACGCGACGGGCCACGAGGTCGCCGGCCTTCAGCTCGGCGTCGGCGCCGACGCCGTGCGCGTTCGACCACGTGCGGCCCTCGACCCGGTCCGCGACGCCGCGGAGCCGCACGCGGACGGCGTGGCGGGCGGGAGGGGAGGTGTTGCGGAGGTACGTGGGCGCGGCGCCCGCGGCGGTGAGCACGACGTCGAGGTCGCCGTCGCCGTCGAGATCGGAGACCGCCAGGGGACCTCGGGCTGCGTCGGGGAGCGCGACGCTCTCGGGGCGCCAGCCGCCGTGCGCGAGCCCGCGCAGGAGCGTCACCCGCCGGCCGACGAGCAGGACGTCGGGGCGGCCGTCGCCGTCGAAGTCGGCGACGGCGGCGGCGGTCGCCGCGAACGGGCGGCTCGGGAAGGTGGGGTCGAGCCCGTAGCCGCCCGCGCCGTTCCCGCGCACGAGCGCGACGGTGCCGTCGGGCCGCACGAGGACGAGGTCGAGGAAGCCGTCGCCGTCCGCGTCGCCGACCGTGCCCGACGGCGCCGGACCGAAGGCCGTAAGACGCGGGTCGTCGCGGAACGGGTCGAGGCGCCCGTTCAGCAGCAGGCGGGGCGGCTCCGTCGGCCGGAACCAGAGGAGATCGGCGATCCCGTCGCCGTCCGCGTCGAAGACGATCACCGAGCCGGTGCCCTTCGCGCCGGGGCCGCGCTCGGTGGTCGCCCCCACGCCGCGCTCGGCCGTCGCGTCGGCGAAGGTGCCGTCGCGGTGGTTGCGGAGCCACGCCGGCGCCTCTCCGGCGCCGAGGAGGTCCACGTCCCCGTCGTGGTCGAGATCGGCCGCCGCCAACGCGAGGTACCGGCGCCCGGCGCCGGGCCCGAGGCGGTCGGCCGGAACCTCCTCGAAGCGCCCCTCGGGCTGGCCCCGGAAGACGCGGAGGCGCGCGCCCGCGACCGCCAGGTCGTACCGCCCGTCGTCGTCCATGTCGCAGAAGAGCGCCGCGCCCCCCTCGCCCCCGCCGCCCCCCGCCTCCCCCCCGAGGCCCGAGCCCTGCGTCACGTTCGTGAACGCGCCGCGGTCGTTGCGCAGCAGCGTGCCGCCCGAGGGCCCGACGAGGTAGAGGTCGTCGTCGCCGTCGCCGTCCACGTCGCCGCCGGCGATGCCCGGGGCGGGCGCGCCGGCCGCGGCGCCGGG
>CAZJJQ010000679.1:0-2491 GCA_964546345.1 uncultured Planctomycetales bacterium | reverse complement strand
CTGCGAACGCGACCGGCGCCGCAGCGGCGACGGCGAACAGCGCGCGACGGGAGAGCCCCACGCCCCCACGCGCGGGCCCGCGCGAAACGCCCTCCGCGGCGGCGGCGATGGGCAAGGCACCTTCGGGCACGGGGAGGTCGCGCGCGCTCATCGGTGGCCCCGATCATCGCCCCGACCCCGGCGTCGCCTCAAGGCTTCCCGGAGCAGGAACTCGAGGTGGCCGTTGAGGCTGCGGAGGTCCTCGGCGGCCCAGGCACGAAGCTCTGCGAGCAGGGAAGGAGGGAGCCGGAGGAGGAAGCCCTTGCGTTCCTCCCCCGCCCCCTCCCGGCCGTCGTCGGCGTCCCGGTCGGGCACGTCAGGAGTACAGCGTGCCCGCGTTGAGCACCGGCGTGGGCGCCGCATGCCCGCAGAGGACCACGAGCAGGTTGCTCACCATGGCCGCCTTGCGCTCCTCGTCGAGCTCGAGGACCTTCTGCTCCGAGAGCAGCTCGAGCGCGTGGTGGACCATGCCGACGGCGCCTTCGACGATCATGGACCGCGCGGCGATCACGGCGGAGGCCTGCTGGCGCTGGAGCATGGCGCTCGCGATCTCGGGCGCGTACGCGAGGTGGGAGAGCCGCGCCTCCTGCACCTCGATCCCCGCGAGCGCGAGCCGCTCGGCGAGCGCGTGCTGGAGCTCCTGCGCCACCACGTCGCGGCTGCCGCGCAGGGAGGTGGTGACGTCCTTCGACTGCCCGTCGTCGTAGGGGTGCGAGGAGGCCAGCTGGCGCACCGCGGACTCGCCCTGGATCTCGACGAACTGCACGTAGTCCTCCACGTCGAAGACGGCCTGGGCCGTGTCGCGCACGCGCCAGACCACCACCGCCGCGATCTCGATCGGGTTGCCGAGGAGGTCGTTCACCTTGAGCTTCTGGCCGTTGAGGTTGTGCGCGCGGAGGGAGACCTTGCGCTTCGCGGTGAACGGGTTCGTCCACCAGAATCCCGCGTCGCGGACCGTCCCGCGGTAGCGCCCGAACAGGGTGAGCACGCGGGACTGGTTGGGGTTCACGATGAAGAACCCCGGCGTCACGAAGGTGAACGCGACCACGAGCGAGAAGCCCAGCGCGATGAACCGCCCGTCCGCGGGGTGGCCGACGGACGCGAAGGACGCGATGGCGCCCACGAGCAGGAGCGGCGCCACGGCGAGCATGAGGAAGCCGGAGGCCGCCCGGAAGGGCGCCTCCACGGAGGCGGGCTTGCCGCCGAGGGAGAGGGGGTGGGTATTCATATCGTGATGATATCACTCCGATAGCCTTCGTCCACCCCCGGAGGGCGCCCGGGATCGAGGCGGGTGCAACCCCCTACGTCCACCGACGTTGCGGCGGCGCGCTACCATCCCGCTCCCCTCGGAGGATCCCCCGTGCCCGCCGCCCCGTCCGCCTCGACCCCGACCTCCCCCCCGCCGCCCCCCCCCTCCCGGAGCTTCCTGCTCCGCGTGGTGCTCGCGACCTGGGTGACCCTCGCCGCCGTGCCGGCGCGGGTCGGGGCCGAAGGCCTCGAGGAGGACGGGTTCAAGCAGCGCGACCGGCTCGAGGTCGAGCAGCACCTGACGTGGATGGCCGGGGTCGCCCGCGCCGAGCACGCCAGGCAGGTCGTGGACGGGGTGGCCGAGTTCGTGGTCGGCGGCTACCCGAAGGAGGTGCGTTGGCGCGCGATCGTGGCCCTCGGGCGCATCGGGAACGATCCCGCGGGCGTGCGCATCCTGCGGCGGCTCCTGCGGGAGGGCGGCGAGGACCTCCCGGTGGCGCTGTGGAGCGCGGGGCTCGCGGGCGACAAGGCGCTCGTGCCCGACGTGCTCCCCCACCTCGAGCGGAAGGACGCCGAGGCCGATCCCGAGGTCGTCGCGCTCGCGCTCGAGGCGCTCGGGCGGCTCGGGGACGTCCGCGCCGTCGGCTTCGTGCGGCCGTTCCTCGACGACGCGACGCCGCGGCTGCGTGCGCTCGCCTTGGACGCGCTCGTGCGGATGAAGGCGGAGCGCGAGCTCGAGACGGTGCTCTCCCACGCGAAGGACCCCGAGGCCGAGGTGCGCCGCGCGGTCGCGGCGGCGGCCTGGCGGCTCTCGGGCGCGCGCCGCAAGGCGCTCTCCACGGAGAAGGCGCCGTGGCCGGGGGACGAACGCCTCGCGAAGCGCGTGGGCCCGCTGACGAAGGACGCCGACCCCGAGACGCGGCTCTTCGCGCACCGGGCGCTGTCGTTCCTGCTGCCGAAGGCCGTGACGGCGAGCGACGCCGTCACCGGGGACGAGCTGCCCGACGCGGTGGCCCTCGCGGGCGTGCAGGACGCGGACCCCCGCGTCGTGGCCGACGTCGTCTCGCGGCTGCTCGCGACCCACGAGGGTCCCGACGTGGACGACGCGTTGCGCACGGCGGGCGGGCACGCCGACCCGCTGGTGCGCGAGACCGTCGCGGAGACGCTCGCCGGGAAGGCGACCCCCGCGGCGAGGGGGATCGCG
>CAZJJQ010000678.1:0-2493 GCA_964546345.1 uncultured Planctomycetales bacterium | reverse complement strand
GCGTCCGTGCCGAGCGGCGGGGCGTGCTGGAGCTGCTGGTACATGTCGTCGAGCAGCATGGTGATCAGGGGGAGCTCGCCCCCCGCGTCCGCGAGCGCGCGCGCGAGCGGCTCGAAGCGCGCGCTGCGCTCGGTGCGCAGCTTGTCGCGTTCGCGAAGCCTTGCCTCGAGCATGGCCGTGAGCCGCTCGGCCACGACCGTCGCCACGTCCTCGTCGGTCGGGATGGGCCGCGCCTGGATGTCGATCTTGTACGCCTTCGCGATGCGCTCGAGGGCGAACCGCTCGCCGGCGTTGACCAGCGAGATCGCCGTGCCCGACGCGCCGGCGCGCCCCGTGCGCCCCGCGCGGTGGACGTAGCTCTCGGGATCCTCGGGCGGCTCGTACTGGATCACGTGCGACAGCTCGGGGACGTCGAGCCCTCGCGCCGCCACGTCCGTGGCCACCAGGAAGCGCAGCGCGCCGCGCCGCACGCGGTCGAGCACCCGCTCGCGCTGGCCCTGCGACAGGTCCGAGCTCAGCTCGTCCGCGTCGTAGCCGAAGCGTTGCAGCACCACGCTGATGTAGTGCACGCGCGTCTTGGTGTTGCAGAAGATGATGGCCGAGGTCGGGTTCTCGATCTCGATGAGCCGGACGAGGCTGCGGTCCTTGTCCATCCCCTCGACCTGGTACGACACGTGCTCCACGTCGCTCACGTGCACGTGGTCGGCGGACAGGTTGACGAACTCGGGGTCCACGATGAACTCGCGCGCGGTGCGCATGACCGACGCGGGGAACGTCGCCGAGAACATGCACGTGTGCAGGGCGCGTCGCGGCAGCCACCGCTTGAGCTGGCGCATGTCGGGGTAGAACCCCATCGACATCATGCGGTCGGCCTCGTCGAAGACCAGCGTCTCGAGCGTGGCGAGCGAGAACGAGCGCTTGAGCAGGTGGTCGAGCACGCGGCCCGGGGTGCCGATGACGACCTGCGCGCCGCCCTTGAGCGCGTCCACCTGCGCGCCGTAGCCGACGCCGCCGTACACCGCGACGGCGCGCAGGCCCGAGCCCTCAAAGAGGAGGCATGCGTCGTCGTGGACCTGCTTGGCGAGCTCGCGGGTCGGCACGAGCACCAGCACCTGGCACTCGGATCGGGACGGATCGAGCCGGTCGAGGAGCGGGAGGAGGAACGCCCCCGTCTTGCCGCTGCCCGTGCGCGCCTGGATCATGAGGTTGCGCCCCGCGACGAGGCGGGGGATGGCCCGGGCCTGGACCGGCATGAGCCGGGTCCAGCCCGCGCGGTCCACGGCGGCACGCAGGCGCGGCGGCAGCTGGTCGATCGTCACGTCCGGCAGGTCGGCCGGGTCGGCCTCGGGCTCTAGGTTCACGGCGCGCTCGATAGGGGGGTCATCGCAGGGAGCGTACGGCCACCGGGGAGGTCCCGACCCTTTTCCCCGGTCCCCCTCGCCCCCCGGCGCCCCCCGGCTCCCAGGCCCGCCCGGCGCCCGTCCCCTACGCCCCCGTGATCGCGGGATCGAGGTCCACGCCGACGGGGCAGTGATCGGAGCCCGTCACGTGGGGGTGGAGGAACGCGCCGCGGAGGTAGGGCGCGGCGTTCGCGGAGGCGAGCACGTAGTCGATGCGCCAGCCCACGTTGCGGGCGCGCACGCCGAACCGCTGCGACCACCACGAGTAGTGCCCCGGGCCCGGCTCGAAGCGACGGAAGGTGTCGATCCAGCCGGCGGTGATCCAGCGGTCGAGCTCCTCGCGCTCGACGGGGGTGAAGCCCGAGGTCTCCTCGTTCTCCTTGGGGCGCGCGAGGTCGATCTCTCGGTGCGCGGTGTTGAAGTCGCCGAGGACGAGCACGCGGTCGCCGCGCTTGCGCGCCTTCTCGACGCGGTCGAAGACGGCGCGGTAGAAGTCGAGCTTGTAGGGGATGCGGGAGTTGTCGCGCTCCTTGCCGTTCCCGTTGGGGAAGTAGACGTTGGCCACGAGCAGACGGCCGAAGCGTGCCAGCTGGAGGCGGCCCTCGTCGTCGAAGCGCGGCTCGCCGAGCAGGGTGTCCACGGTCTTGGGGGCGGTGCGCGACAGGAGGGCGACGCCGCTGTAGCCCGGGCGCAGGGCGGAGGCCACGTGGACGTGCCAGCCCGGCGCGGACCGCACCGACTCGGGCACCTGCTCGTGGCGCGCGCGCACCTCCTGGAGACCGACGATCGCGGCGTCGCTCGCGGCGAGCCAGCGCGAGAAGCCCTTGGCCTCGGCCGACCGGATCCCGTTCACGTTCCACGAGACGACGCGCATCGAGGCCTCCGCGACGGGGCGGGCGCCGGGGCGCGACCTCGTCGGCCCCCGTCCTACCGCGCGCTCGGGCGCAGGGCCAGCGCGGCTTCGATCGCTTCGCGCAGCTCGTCCTCGGACTGCTCGCCGAGGAGCCGCCGGCGTCCGATGTCGAGGGTCGGCAGCCCTTCGAGGCCGGCGCTGCCCGCGATGCGGCGATCGCGCTCGAGACGCGGCGCGGGG
>CAZJJQ010000677.1:0-2494 GCA_964546345.1 uncultured Planctomycetales bacterium | reverse complement strand
CGGTTCGCCTTGCGCGTGTTGCAGGGGCGGCAGGCGGTCACGCAGTTCTCCCACGTGCTGCCGCCGCCGCGCGACCTTGGGATCACGTGGTCGATCGTCAGCTCGTCGAGCCCCGGCCGGCGCCCGCAGTACTGGCAGGTGAACCCGTCGCGGCGGTAGACGTTGCGGCGCGTGAAGGCCACGCCCCGCGTCGGGTAGCCGTCGTAGTGGCGGAGCGCGATGACCTCGGGCAGGCGGACCTCGAGGCCGAAGCCGTGGAGCACGGGCCGGTCGGTGGGCGCGTCGCAGAGCCAGCTGTCCCAGGAGTGGACGTGGAACGACTCGGGGTGGACCACCCCCGCCGCGCCGCGGACGACGAGCACGAGCGCCCGGCGCACCGAGGTCGTGGAGATCGGCGTCCAGGAGCGGTTCAGGACCAGGGCTCGTTCGTCGAGCATCGGAGCATGGTATCCGAACGGGGGACGAACGAGGCACGCCCCGGATCGTCACGGAACGGGGACCCGGAGCCCCCGCCCCCTGCCGGCGGTCCGGGTCGGTGAGGCGCCCCGGTCCCGCGGAGGGCGCATCGAGGGGCGCCCCCCGGCCTCAGGCGTACGCGGCGTCGATGAGGCCGGCGTGGCGCTTCACGATCTCGTGGCGCTTCGCCTTCAGGGTGCCCGTGAGGAGACCGTTCTCGACGGAGAGGGCCTCGGGGAGCAGGGCCACCCGGGCCACGTGCTCGAACGGGCGCAGCTTCGAGCCGGGCCCGGTCCGCCGCGAGACCTCCTCCTTGAGGAGCGCGAGCACCTCCGGGTGGGCCGCGAGCTCGGCCGGGGTCGCGTGCGCGAGGGCGGGCAGGCGCTTGGCCACCTCCTCCGCGCGGGGCAGCACGAGGGCGGCGAGCGTCTTGCGGTCCTGACCCACGACGACGGCCTGCGCGACGTAGGGCGAGG
The DNA here is from genome assembly GCA_964546345.1 of uncultured Planctomycetales bacterium. Taxonomy (GTDB): domain Bacteria; phylum Planctomycetota; class PLA2; order PLA2; family JAEUHO01; genus JAYTCP01. The sequence goes on along the minus strand of CAZJJQ010000677.1, from coordinate 1,562 downwards.
GGAGGATGGCCGACTCGACGTGCGACGGCTCGACGTTCTCCCCGCCCGAGAGGACGATCGTCTCCTTCTGGCGCCCCTTGAAGCACAGGTCGCCCGCCTGCGTGAGGCAGCCGAGGTCGCCGGTGTCGAACCAGCCCTGCGGGTCGATGGCCCTGGCGGTGAGCTCGGCGTCCTTGTGGTAGCCCTTCATCACCTGGGGGCCGCGCGTGAACACGACGCCCACGCCGCCGCGGGGCAGCGGGAGGCCGGTGACGGGATCGCGGATCTCGAGCTCGACCTGCGGGATCGCGACGCCGATCGTGTGGAGCACGTTTCGATGCGGACGGCGCACCGTGAGCACGGGCGCCGTCTCCGTGAGGCCGTAGCCGACGAGCACGGGCATCCCGACCGCCCGGAAGAAGCGATCGACGTGCGGCGGCATCAGGCCCCCGCCCACGACGGCGCCGCGGAGGCGCCCGCCCGTCAGCGTGCGGATCTTCTTGAAGATGATCGAGCGCAGGAGCAGGTCGGGCAGGAACAGGAGCGCCGCCACGAGCCCGTTCCAGGCCCGCAGCGCAAGTCCCGGCGGCTCGACGCGCTCGGAGAGGCCGCGCGCGAGGTCGTACGCGCGCACGCGCCGGTCGGCGACGGCGAACGCGGTGCCGAAGAGCCGACGTCGCAGGGGAGAGCCCTCCGCGAGCGCCTTCTTCACGGCGTCGTGCACCGACTCCCAGACGCGGGGCACGGACGGCACGAAGGTCGGGTGCTTCTCGGCGAGGTCCTGCTTGAACCGGCGCAGGTCGGTGTAGACGAGGCGCGCGCCCTGGGTGAGGCACACGTACTCGACCGTGCGCTCGAAGATGTGCCACGGCGGCAGGATGGAGAGGAAGACGTCCGTGGGGCCGATCTCGAGGAAGCCGGGGATCACCTCGAGCTGGTGGGCGAAGCTCCTCTGGAGGAGGACGACCCCCTTGGGGCGGCCGGTCGTGCCGGAGGTGTAGATGATCGTCGCGACGTCGTCGGGCCGGATCGCGCGCGCGAGCTCGGCGAAGGTGGGCCCCCCCGCGCCCTCGGCCGCGAGCCGGTCGAAGGTGAGCCCGGGGACGCCGGTCGGGTCGAGGACGACCACCTCGCGCAGGCCCGGGAGCGCGTGCCGGATGCGCTCGAGCCGGGCCGCGGTCCGGGCGTCGTGGACCAGCACGAACGAGACGTCGGCGTGGACGAGGATCTCGCGGACCTCGTCCTCGGGGGTGTCGGTGCCGCGCGGCACGTTGATCGCCCCGGCGAGCTGGATCGCGAGGTCCGCGGCGATCCACCGGCGGGAGTTGTCGGCCCACAGGCCGACGCGGTCCCCGGCGTGGAGGCCTCGCTTCCGAAGGCCGTGGGCGACGGCCGCCGCCGTCGAGAGCAGCTCGGCGAGGGAGACCGTGACCTGGCGGTCCTCGAGGAGGGGGCGGTCGCCCAGCCGATCGAGGGCGGCTTGAAAGGCGGCCGGGACGCTGGTGGGAGGGGCCATGGGCGGAACTCTATCCGGACCGTCCGGCGAACGGGACGGGGCGCGGCGTGAAGGCGGCCGCGGGCCG
>CAZJJQ010000676.1:0-2503 GCA_964546345.1 uncultured Planctomycetales bacterium | reverse complement strand
GTCGGGGTCGCGGCGTCGGCCGGCCTCGGCGCGTGGATGGCGGCGCACACCGACGCGTCCTTCCCCCGGCTCGACGCGTCGCTCACCGTCGCGAGCCTGCTCGCGCAAGCCTGGCTCGCGAAGAAGGTGCTCGAGAGCTGGTGGATCTGGATCGCGGTGGACGTGGCGAGCGTGCCGATGTACGTGGCGAAGGACCTGCTCGTCACGGCCGGGCTGTACGGCCTCTTCCTGGGGCTGGCCGTGCTCGGGGAGCGGGCGTGGCGGCGCGCGCTCGGGGCCCCGCCGCGCTCGGTCCGGCCCGGCGCGGAGCCCGCGCCGTGATCGGCGACGGGCCGCCCCCGCGGGTCGGCACGGGCCTCGTGCTCGGGAAGTTCCTCCCGCCGCACCGCGGACACCGGCTGCTGGTGGACTTCGCGCGGGCGTCGGTCACGGACGTGACCGTGCTCGTCTGCTCGCTCGCCCGCGAGGAGATCCCCGGGGCGCTGCGGCACGCGTGGATGGCGGAGGAGTTCCCCTCCTGCCGCGTGCTCCACGTGACGGACGAGAACCCCCAGGAGCCGCGGGAGCATCCGCGGTTCTGGGAGCTCTGGCGCGAGACGATCCGGCGTCGGCTGCCCGTCGGCCCCGACGTCGTGTTCACGAGCGAGGCCTACGGCGACGAGCTCGCCCGCGTCCTCGGGGCGGAGCACGTGGCGGTGGACCCGGACCGGGTGACCGTCCCCACGTCGGGCACCGCGGTCCGCGAGGACCCCATGGGCCGCTTCGACGACCTGCTGCCGGCCGCGCGCCCCTGGTTCGTCCAGCGCGTGTGCGTGGCGGGCCCGGAGTCCACCGGCAAGACGACCCTCGCGCGGGCGCTCGCGGCGCGCTACCGCACCGCCTGGGTGCCCGAGTACGGGCGCGCGCACCTCGACCGGACCGGCGCCCCCTGCACGCGGGACGACCTCCCGCGGATCGCGCGGGCGCAGCTCGCGGGCGAGGAGGCGGCGGCGCGCACCGCGAACCGCGTGCTCTTCTGCGACACGGATCTCCTCGCCACGGTCTTCTGGAGCGAGACCTTCTTCGGCGACTGCCCCGCGTGGATCCGCGCCGAGGCGGACCGCCGGCGCTACGACCTCACGATCCTCACGGACATCGACGTGCCCTTCGAGGCGGACTGGCAGCGGCACCTCCCCCACGCGCGCGAGGCGTTCCTCGCGCGGTGCGAGGCCGACCTCGTGGCGCGGGGGCGCGCGTACGTGAAGGTCTCGGGACCGCACGAGCGCCGGCTGGCGCAGGCGTGCGACGCGATCGACGCGCTGCTGCGCCGCCGCCCTACGCGCGGGGATCGCAGCGATAGGGCGTGACCTTGCCGCCCGGACGGCCGTCGCAGAGCGTCGGGTCGAGGCGGACCGTGACGGGCACCTCCGGGCCGAAGAGCCGCCCGAGCCACAGGGAGAGGCGCGGCAGGTCCACGGGCACGCCGGGCACCGGCCGCAGCGTGACGGTGCAGGCGTCGTCGGCGCGCTGCACCACCTCGTGCGCCACGAACGCCGCGTGGAGCCGCAGGAGCCGCCCCACGTCCACGGCGGGGACGGGCACGCCGCCGGAGCCGCGGAAGGAGAGCGCACGCCGGCCCTCCAGCCCGACGAGCCGCGGACGGGGGTCGGGCGAGCCCTGCGGCGGCGGGAGGAGGCACGCCGTGTCGCCCGTGCGGTAGCGCAGCAGGGGCACGAACGGGTTGCGTCCCCCCGTGACCGTCACCTCCCCGCGCACGCCGTGCGGCAGGGGCGCTCCCTCGGGGTCCACCACCTCGACGTAGAGGTCGTCGGACAGCAGGCGCAGCCCGCCCCCGTCGGGCACCGAGCCCGCCACGGGACCGGTCTCGGTCGTCGAGTAGACGTCGATCACGGGGCATCGCCACCGCGCGGCCACCTCCCGCGCGAAGGACGGCTCGAGCGCCGTGGCCGTCGAGAGGGCCGCCCTCGGGGCCAGCGGCAGGTCCCACCGCAGCGCCTCGGCGAACGACGTCGGGTCGCCGGTGACGAGCTGCGGCCGCACGCGCTCGAACCACCGACGCGCCGCCTCGCGGCCGCCGGGCCAGTGCGCCGGGTGCAGGTTCACCTTCGCGAAGAGGGCGTGGTCCCAGACCGAGAACGACGTCGCGAACACGAACGTCTCGACCTGCGCGCACAGGTTCACGCACGCGACCTCGCCCTCGCGGGGCTCGAACGTGGCGCCGTTGCGCTCGAGCCCGAGCTCGGCGAAGGCGTGGGCGAGGGCCACGGTCCGCGGATGGAAGGGGACCCGCAACGCGTGCCCGGTCGTGCCGGACGTGTCGTACACGATCAGCCGGGAGAGGTCCTCGTCGTCGGGCACGACGCGCTCGAGGCGCGCCGCGAGGTCCTCGCGGTCCATCGTGGGCACGCGCGCCCAGTCGCGCGGCAGCACCACGCCCGTGGGCAGGCGCTCGCGCGACGCGGCCGACGCCGTGCGCCGCGCCTCCACGAACGCGAGGACGCCC
>CAZJJQ010000675.1:0-2503 GCA_964546345.1 uncultured Planctomycetales bacterium | reverse complement strand
CGATCACAAACAGCACGATCAGCGCAATGATGCCCCCCAGCCCCCCGAAGATCCCCTGGACTGCGAACACCACCGCCAAGCCCGACGTGATCAGCGCCCACACGAACGTCGCCGCGAGCGCCCTGCGCGTGCCCGCGCGCGACGCCCACGCGATCCCGAACCCGAGGAGCACGGCCACGAGGACGGGCGCCGGGGGCGCGGGCAGCGCCGTCGCGCCCGACTCGAAGGCCCCCGCCTTCGTCGCGTCCGCCGTCCAGAGCACCGCGCCCCACCACCCCGTGACCGCCGCCGCGAACGCCGAGGCGGCCGCCCGCCACCGCCGCATCCCCGCCCACGCCAGGGCGAGCCCCCCGAAGACGAGGGACGCGGTCGTCAGCGCGCGCAGGATCCCGGCGTAGTCCACGCGACCCTCCCGCGGGCCTGCCCGCCACCTCGGACGACGCCGTCGCCCGCACTCCCGTGGGAGGACGCGCGTGCGGCGGATGTGGGGCCTGCTGGGATCGAACCAGCGACCAAGCGGTTATGAGCCGCCCGCTCTGACCACTGAGCTAAGGCCCCGGGCCCGCCGCGGCGCGGCGGAGACCGGGAGGGTCCCTCGCACACGCCCGCGGAAGCCTACCCTCACGGGACGAGATCGAGCGCCTTCGTCGCCGCCTCGATCGCCTTCCCCGCCCCGGTCCCCAGGGTCTTGTCGAGGTCGGGCAGGCGGTCGCGCTTGTAGATCTCCTCGAGAAGGGTCGCGAGGCGCTTGGGCCCCTTGGCCGCCTCGGCCTTCCACAGCCCCACCACCAGCGCCGTCGCCTGGGCGGAGAGCGGGGCCACCTGCTTGGCGTCGTGCTCCGTCCCGCCGACCTTCAGCTTGGCGAGGTCCACCTTCGGCACGCGGTCCGCGGCGTCTCGATCGAGCTCGAAGGCCTGCGCCCAGGGCATCCAGGCGCCGTCGGCGTGCAGCGCCTTCGCCGCGCACAGCCGCCAGCACCTCGCGGGGTCCACGTCGCCGGCATCGGCCCCCGAGGGCACGAAGCCCTCGTACGCCCCGACGATCCCCTCGAGGACCCAGGTGCCCCGCCCGGAGATGCCGCCCGAGGCGCCGGTCCCGAGGTGCCGGCGCACGAGCACGCGCGCGGCCTGGCCGAGCACCTGGGCCTGGGTCCCGACCCAGGGGTTGTCCACGGTCGGTGTCAGCACGAGCAGCCGTCGCCCCCAGGCCTCGTACCAGCACCCGGCCTGCTTCGCCTTGTCGCGGTCCCGATCCCAGACCAGCAGGTCCACCAGCTTCTCGTAGACCTTCGCGTCGGGGACGAGGACCAGGTCGGTCGGGGGCTCCTCCTCCTTCGCCGGCTTCACGTGGGTGCCGAAGGTCGCGACGAAGGTCGTCTCCTGCGCGGAGAGCGCCCGCACGAGCGGCCCGACCTCGGCGAGCGGCAGGGTCGTGTGCAGCCGCCACCGCCTCCAGGCGACCGCCTTCGACTCCGGCCAGGCCATCCGCACCTTCCAGACGTCGTCGTCCATCTCGGAGGGGAACGAGACCGCGTTCCCGACGCCGCCGAACGCCTCCTCGAAGGCGGGCTTCTCCAGGCTGCCCCAGGCGCCGGCGTACCGCCGTCCCGCGAGCTCGAGCTGCTGGTGCGCCTCGCTGGACGCGTCGTCGTACGCGAGCGCCCGTTCGAGGAGCGGCACCGCATCCGCCGCCTTCCCTCCCGCGGCCGTCGCCTTGGCGAGGGCGGCGTAGGGGGTCGCGAGCCCGCCGAGCACCTGGTCGCGCTTCTGGAGGAACGGCTTCGTCGGCACGCGGCCGTCCTGCCGCCCGGTGGGCAAGGGCAGCCTGATCACGTTCGCCGCCTCCGCGTTGTCGGGGTCGGCGGCCTGGATCCGCATCGCCAGCGCGAGCGCCTGCCGGCGGAAGTCCTCCTTCACGGCGGCACGCAGGAGCGGCAGCAGCGCCTTCGCCTCGGCGGCGTGGAGGTCCTCGAGGCTCTTGGGCGGCTCCGCGCGCGCGGGGGCGGGCGCGAGACAGGCGACGGCGAGGAGTGCGGGCAGGATCCGGGCACGAAGGGCTCGGCGCATGCCTGCAGGATAGCCGCGCCCTGCCCCGCGCCGAACGGCGGCGCCCTCACCCGGCGCGCAGGCGCTCCATCAGGCCCGGCAGCACCGCCGCCAGGAGGAGGGGCCCGCCCCACACCCAGAACCACCACCCCGAGGCGCCCAGGTGCCGGAGCCTCCGTCGGTAGGCGGCCTGGAACGTCACCCCGAACGCGATGGCGCCCAGTCCGCTCGGCGCTTGTGATCCGACCGCCGCGCCCACCACCACCCCGAGGAGGAGCAGGGGAGCGCAGAGGGCGGCGCTCCACAGGAACGCGGCCGCGTGCAGGAGCCGCGCCCCCGCCGGGCGCAGCACGGCCACGAGCAGGAGCGTGGGCCCCGCGAAGATCCCGAGCACCGCCGCCCAAGCCGCCGCAGCGGACGCGTGCTCGAGGCCGCGGATCGGGCGCGGGGCCTCGCC
>CAZJJQ010000674.1:0-2517 GCA_964546345.1 uncultured Planctomycetales bacterium | reverse complement strand
GCGGGGGGGGGGCCCCCCGGGGGGCCCCCCGCCCCCCCCCCCCCCCCCCCGGGGGGGGGGGCCGGGGGGGGGCCCCGGGGGGGCGGGGGGGGGGGGGGGGGGGGGGGGGGGGCGCCAGCGTACCCGGAGGCCGCGCGCCCCGTCCCGCCCCTACTTCTCGGAGAGCTTCAGCACGCCCGACCAGGGCGAGGGCAGGCGGCCGGCCGAGAGGTCCGCGAGCACGCCGCGGAACCAGCGGCACGGCCCGTCGTTCGGCCGCAGGCGCTCGGCGGTGTCGAGCGCGCGCGCGGCGGCCGAGAGCTCCCCGGCGCGGGCCGCCTCGGTGGCGCGCACGAACGCCTCGACGTGGGCGACGAGGTCCGGCGTCGCGCGCTCGCGCGTGCACAGCAGCTCGTGGACGAGCACGGGCTCGTCCCAGCCCACGACGACCAGGCGGGCGAGCGGCCGCGTGATCACGGCGTGCCGGGCCTGCTCGGCGGTCGTCGGGCCCACGAGGATCGACGTGCCGAACACCTTGTTCGACCCCTCCAGCCGGCTCGCGAGGTTCACGGTGTCGCCCATCACCGTGTAGTCGAACCGCTGCTCGCTCCCCATGTTGCCCACCACCGCCGGGCCCGAGTTGACGCCCAGGCGGACGCGGAACTCGGAGAGCCCCATCCCCCTCCAGGTGGGCGCGAGGGCGCCGAGCCCGTCGATCACCGCGAGCGCCGTGCGGCAGGCGCGGACGGCGTGGTCCGCCATGGGGATCGGGTCGCCGTAGAACGCGACCACCGCGTCCCCGATGAACTTGTCCACCACCCCGCCCTCTCGAAAGACCGCGTCGCAGTGGGCCGTCAGGTAGCGGTTGAGGAGCTCGACCAGCTGCTCGGGCCGGAGCCGGCGCGAGTGGGTCGTGAAGCCCGCGACGTCGCTGAAGAGCACGGACAGCTCGCGTCGGGTGCCGCCCAGCTGGAGCAGCGCCGGGTCGGCCTTGAGCGACTCGATGACGGACGGGGCGAGGTAGCGCGAGAACGTCGCCTCGAGCCAGCGGTTGTAGCGCCCCTCCGTCAGTTGCTTCCACGTCATGGTCGCGCCCCACGCGAGGAGCGTCCCCGCGACGGGCGTCGCGAGGTCGAACACCGTGCCGTGGCCGAACGTGACGAACGCGAAGAGGACCACCCCCGCCCCCACGAGCACGGGCACGAGCTGGGGGAGCCATCGTCCGCGCAGCGCGGCCACCCCCGCGCCGACGAGCGTCGTGGCGAGCAGCAGCACCAGGACGTTGTGCAGGCGTGGCGCCCGCACCCGTCCCCCTCCGTGGAGCAGGTTGTCGAGGATCGTCGCCTGGATCTCGGGCCCGTCGTGGACGCCGCTCATGGGCGAGGCGAGCACGTCCTTCTGGCCGGAGAGGTTGACGCCCCAGACGACGATCTTGCCCGCCAGGGCCTTGCGCGCGGCCTCGGGCACGGCCTTCGTCTCGTACTCCTCCTTCGACCACGCGAGCAGCTGCCAAGGCGCGATCCGGGGGTAGGTGCGCAGCGAAGGTCCGCGGAAGTCGATCAGGAAGGACCCGTCCGGCTCGACGCGCTGCCGCGTGGCGCCGACGAGGAGCGTGTCGCCCTCGATCCGCGGCGGGCTCCCCGTCACCAGCGCGGCGGTGGCCAGCGCGAGGCTCATCGCGGTCCGCCCCCCCCACCGCCCGAACGTGGACGCCCGCCGGAACGTCCCGTCCGAGTCCTCCTCCGCGTTCACGAAGCCCAGCACCTCCGCCGCCTCCCCGAGCCTCCGGACGGGCAGGTTCGCCCCGACGCGCGCGAGGGCCCCGGGCGGCGCCGTCCTGCCCTCGGTCCGCAGCCGCTCCCGCGCCGGGGCCGCGCGCGCCTCGAGCTCGTACGCGGGCGTCGCGGCCAGCTCGAAGCCCAGCGCCACCGTCTTCAGCTCGCGCCACGTCGCGGCGAGGTCGTCGGCCTTCCCGGCCTCGATCTCCTTCTGCGCCCGCTTCGCCTCCGTGAGGTCCTGCCCCGGCGGAAGGTCGTCCGGCCCCGCGCCCCGGTCGAGCTGGAGCACGTCCACCAGCACCGCCTTCACGCCGGCCTTGCGCATGAGGTCGAACATCGGCGCGTTCACCGACGCGAGGTCCCACGGCCACGGCTCGGTCGCGAGGTCCTGCACCCGCCGGACGTCCTCGTCGAGCACCTGGCACAGCAGGATCCGCGGGTCGGGCGCGCGCGCGCCCGCGAGGCGTCGCGTGCGCAGGTCGGTCAGGCGCAGGTCGAGCGCCTCCCCGATGGTGGTGCCGCGCGCGAGCGAGAGCAGCGCCGTCACCCCCACGCCGATCGCGATCCCGATGAGCGCCCGCTTCAGGCGGGACGTCTCGACGGAGCGCGGCGCGGCGGCGGCGGAGGGCATGGGAGCGGGGGAGGAGCCCGGGGGCGGCGGGGGCCACGGGCCGAGGATCGGGCCCCTCCCCCGCCGCCCCCACCCGATCAGCGCGGGCCGCCGCCCAGGCTCGACTGGAACCGCGCGAGCCGCGCCTCC
>CAZJJQ010000673.1:0-2521 GCA_964546345.1 uncultured Planctomycetales bacterium | reverse complement strand
CAGGGCGCCGAGGACGGCGGGCACGAGCAGGGCGAGCGCGAGCAGCGTCGTCGGCGGAGCCCAGCCCGCGGCGTGCAGGTCCCCCCGGACCAGTGCCGCGGCGTGCCGCACGAGGGCGGTGCCCGCCAGGACGATCGCGAGGCCGAGGACCGCCGCCGCCGCGCGACGCACCGGTCGTGGGCGGGATCGGGTGACGCCGAGGAGCGCCGCCACGCCGAAGGCCGCGGCGACCGTGGCATCGAGCGCGGAGGATCCGGTCGTGCCGAGCCAGTGGGGATGGAGGGCGGACCCGGGGCGGATCCACGACACCGCGACCCCCAGCAGGGTGGCCCCGGCGAGGGCCCGCAGGCCCGCATTGAAGGTGGCGCGGACGGCGACCGCGGCCGCGTGGCGGATCGGACGGGACACCGGCGGGGGCTGCGACGGCATGGGTCTTCTCCAGACTCTGGCTGGGATCGGTCGCGGGGCGCCCGAACTTGCTCGCCGCGACCGTGCTCGGGGGGGGCGGCGGGCGACGCGGGCCGCCCTCCCTGCGCGTCCGCGGTACCCTCGGGCCCGGAGGACCCATGCGTTTCCCTCGAGTGCCGATCCGCCGCCCGTGCCGGCTCCCCCCTGCCCTCGTGGCCGCGCTGCTCCTCGGCGCCGTGGCGTTCGCCGTCCCCGCGCCGGCCCGCGCCGACGACGAGGCCTGGCGGGTCCGGCTCGAGGCCTCCCTCCGGATCGTCGAGGCCGGCGTCGCCGAGCTGGACGCGCAGAAGGCCGCCCCCGGCCCGCTGCTCGTGCGCATCCAGGCGCTCCACGCGCGCCTCATCCCGCTCGAGGCGGCCGCGAAGATCGTCCCCGGCACGATCCGCGGCAAGGAGAACCTGGCCGACGCCACGCAGGACGTGGCGACGCTGACCACGCGCTGGAAGAAGGTCGTCGAGGCCCGCAAGGGCCCGACGCCCCCTCCCCCCCCGCTGCCCCCGCCCTCCCACAGCACGTCCGGGACCCCGCCGCCCGCGCTGCCGAAGCCGCCCCAGGGCAAGCCGTGGCCCGAGATGGTGCCGTTCAAGGTGAACGCGAAGATCGTCTACGCGCAGACGGGGCAGTGGCAGAGCGTCGAGCTCGAGCCGTTCGTCTTCCAGAGCCAGTTCCTCGCCGACGGCTACCGCGGCAACGTGTCGTTCACGCTACGCGCCGCGAACCTGGTCCGCGACCTGAAGAGCGCCGTGATCCGCGTGGCGATCCGGCTGCGGGGGCCGCTCACGCAGCGCGCGCAGGAGTACCGCATCTACGACGTCACGTGGACGGCCGATCGCGCGTTCGGGGACGACTCGTACCGCACCTTCCCCAACGTGGACGACCTCTCGCTGCCGATGCCGCCGCGGTGGGTCGTCTCGCCCGACAAGGGCACGATGACCCCCGACGCCGAGGCGTACGTCGTGTCGGCGGTGCTCCCGAGCGGCGAGCGGTTGACGTTCCCGACCCCGACGTGGGAGACGAGGTAGGGAAGGGCCCGGGCTCTCTCGGGCGAGGAGGATTCCATGAGGATCCCGCGCGCGTACGTTCTCGTCGCCGTCGCCCTGCTGTCCGGCCTTCCGGCGCGCGCGGAGCCGCCGCCGGCCGCGCCCCCGGCGCCCCCCGCAGCTCCCGACGAGGATCCCGACCTCGCACGGCTCGCGGCGTGGATGACGGGCTCGTTCACCAGCGCGGCGCAGAGCCGGACCGACCCGGACTACCGCGACATCCGGCTGACCATGGCTCCCCTCTGGAAGGACCGGAGCGACGGCCCGTGGCTGTACGTCGAGCAGGCGATGGCCCAGGCCATCGACAAGCCCTACCGGCAGCGCGTCTACCAGCTCGTCCACACGGGCGGGACGCTCTACGAGAGCCGCGTGTTCGCGCTGCCCGAGCCGGCGAAGGCCGTGGGCGCGTGGAAGGCGGCGGCGCCGCTCGCCGACGTGACGCCGCAGCAGATGAAGGCGCTCGAGGGATGCACGGTGGTCCTGCGGCGCATCGACGGCGCGACGTTCCGCGGGGCGACGCTCGGGTCGGCGTGCGAGAACGCGTTCGGCAAGGCGGTCTACGCGACGAGCGAGGTGACGGTGACGGCGGACGGGCTCCGGTCGTGGGACCGCGGGTACGACGCGGCGCACAAGCAGGTGTGGGGCGCCGAGAAGGGGCCGTACGTGTTCGTGCGGATGGACCCGGCCGAGGCGGCGAAGCCGGCGCCGACGACGATCGACCGGCTGAAGGGGAAGCGGATCAAGTCGCTCGACAACCTGCGGACGATGGTGCTGTACTACATCGCAAGCGGCGCCGGGCTGGAGAAGCCGTGGCCCTCCTTCTCGGGCAAGGAGTTCGCGCTCTGGCTCGTGGCGTCGAACAAGATCGACCGGCGCGACCCGAAGCAGCTCGAGATCCTGTTCAGCCCGGCCGACGAAGCGCGCAGTCTCGAGAAGGCAGGTGGCGTCGATGCCTACGCGAGGCTGACGCTCGAGTCGCTCAAGGCCGCGGATCCGGGGCGGGGCGCGCTGAC
>CAZJJQ010000672.1:0-2524 GCA_964546345.1 uncultured Planctomycetales bacterium | reverse complement strand
GTGGGACGCGCTGCGGACGGAGCCGGAGGCCGCGCGGTAGGCATCGTGGACGGCCGCGCAGGCATCGTGCTCGGGGTCCCGGGCCGGGCTCCCGCACCGGCGCCGACTCCCGGAGCGCCAGGGGTCCCCGGGCGCGTGCCGGGCGCCGGCATCGTCGTCGGGGTCGGGGGACGGGGCTTCACGCCGCCGCCCTTCGGAGCCCCGGTCGCGGCGCCCCACCCGCCCTGGGGCGGCTGGGCCACCGCCCCCGCGGGACGCTGCGTGGGCACGTTCGACGGGTTCCACTTGGCGGGGCGGTTGGGGCCGATGTCGTTGCCCACGTTGTTGCCGACGTAGTTGTTGCCCCCGCGGATCCCGACGTTGTTCCCGACGTTGACGTTGCCGGTGTTCACGTTGATGGTGTTGTTCCGCGAGACGTTGATGTCGCCGCCGTGCGAGCCCCACCCGATCTCGTGGAAGGCCCAGGCTCCGGCGACGCCCATCGCGAACCCGGCGCCCCAGGCCCAGGCGTAGCCCGGCTGGACGACCGCCGTCGGCGAGTAGGTCGGCACGTACACGACCGTCGGGTCGGCCGGCTGGATCACGATGACCTCGGTGTCGCCCCCCGGCGCGTCCTGCGTCGTCACCACCTGGTGCGTGTCCGACTTCAGGTTCCCGGCGCTCTGCGCTTCGGCCCGGAACGCCTGGATCGCCGCGAGCACGTCGGACTGCTGCCGGGAGACCGCGAAGGCCATCTGCGCCACCCAGTCCCGGTTCCCGTCGAGCCAGACCAGGAGGTCGGGGTACTGGAGCATCGCCTGCACGCTCGAGTCCCAGGTCACGCCGGGCGGGACCTCGGCGGCCGCGCCGCCCTGCTTCGCGAGGAGGGCGGCGGCCTCCTGCAGCTGCTGGGGGAACGTCGTGGCCGCGAGCAGCGGGGCGATCACGAGGTCGGGGTAGAGGGCGATGGGCCCCACCAGCACCTTCAGCTCGGCGGGACCGTAGGCGTCCATCGCCGCCGCGTCGTCGGCGCGGGCGGGCCGGTCCCCCGCCCGTACGCCGAGCAGGGCGATCGCAAGCAGGAGCGCGCACGGGATGCGATGGGACATCGGGCTCACCTCCGAGGGAAGGGCAGCCTAGCGCCGAACGGTGCGTCCGGAAGCCGGCGGCACGGGGCCTTGCGCAAAAAGGATGACGTGGAGCGCGCGCACGGGCAGAGGCCCACCGGCTCCGAGGAGGCCCCGGGAGGCCGAGGTGGCGAAGGGACGGGCAGGAGCCCTACGTCCACCGACCGCGACCTGCCCCCGGGGAGGGATCAGAAGCTGAAGGTGAAGGCCAGGAACGGCCCGCTCAGGGCGATGTCCCAGAGGAACGCGCCGTTCTCGTAGTCCACGTCGAGGTGCTTCCAGCCGGCCTCGACCGCGACGTGACGGCTGATCTGGTAGCCGACGGCCCCCATCACGTGCCACGAGAAGTCGGACCCGAGGCCGAAGCCGCCGATGTCCGCCTCGAGCATGGCGAACCACTTGCCGCCGAACCGCAGGTCGCCGCGCAGGCCGACGATGGGGTCCACCCAGCTCTCCGAGCTGTCGATGAGCGGACGGGGGGCCGCGCCCACGATGCCGGCGTCCATCTGCAGGTCCACCCACCAGGCGCGGGCCCCGGCGTAGGCCTCGAGGCACCCCACCGGCCCACAGGGGCTGCAGCCGAGGCGTCCGCCCGCGAGGTGGTAGCCCACCTGGGCCTGGAGCGCCCAGAGCGAGAACTCGCCGTTCACGGCGACCTGGCCCTCCCGGAAGGTGGCGTCGTCGCCGAGCTTCGCCCCGTCGAGCTCCACCGTGAACGACCACCTGCCCGTCCGGAGCCGGACGCGGAGATCCGCGACCGCCTCGATGGAGTCGAGCAGGTCGAGGGTGTCGGTCCAGGAGGAGTCCACGTCGATCCGACGCCCGTTGTCCCCCATGGTGCCCTTGACGCCCCAGATCCACCCTCCGAGCGTGACGCTCCACCGCGGGCACGGCGTGCAGCACGGATCGCCCTCCTCCTCGCAGGGAGGCGGGCACGCGGGCGCACACGTGGGCGCACAGGCCGGGGCGCACGCGCCGCCCCCGCACAGCAGCGGCGCGGGCCGGACGGCCACGTCCGAAGGCACCGCGGCGAGCTGCTGGGCGCGCTCGTCACGGGACAGATCGCGGTCGCCGGCGAAGGCGGAGGGCGTCGCGGCGAACGCGAGCCCCAGGGCGAGACCACCGGCCAGGAAGATCGAAGCGTGTCGCAAGCCGCACCTCCGGGAACGGGAATCGGACACCCCCTGCCGGAGGGCCGAAACTGGAGTCTACCCTGGAGCATCATCCGATTTCCGCTGAACGGCCTCGGGTCCCGCGCAGGCGGGTGGTGCCCGCGGATAGGCTCTACGCTCGCCCCCTCCGAGGATCCCATGCACCGCACGACGATCGCCGCCGCGGCCCTCGCCTTCACCCTGCTCGCCGCGCTCGCCGCCCGCGGGGCCAGCGCCGGCGACCTCGCCTCCCCCGCGGGCGCGTTC
>CAZJJQ010000671.1:0-2530 GCA_964546345.1 uncultured Planctomycetales bacterium | reverse complement strand
CGGCGTCGGGGGCGCCGCGTCGTCGGCGGCGGCGCGTGCCGCCCCTCCGGCGAGGCCGGCCAGGGCCGCGGCGAAGGCGGCGCTCGAGAGGAACTCGCGTCGGTTCGACGGCATGTCAGTGCCCTCCCTGCGGGGTCGGAGGCTCCTCGCGCGGCATCATCGGCGCGTGCGCCGTCGGCTCGCGGTTCAGCGCGCCGGCGAGCAGCTCCTCGAGGTCGATCCGGGCGAGCCACGCCTCCTCGAGCGCCTCGACGTGCTCGCGACGCGCGTCGGTCTCCCGCTGCTTGGCCTCGAGCACCTCGAACGCGCCGATCTGCATCGCGTTGTAGTACTGCACGACCTCGCGGACGAGCCGGGCGCGGAGCGGCAGGTAGACGTCGTGGTGCCGGCGCGCCCGCTCACGGGTGCGGCGCGCGTGCTCCTCGAGGTGGCGCGCCGCGGAGCGGATCTCCACCTCGAGGGCCGCCGCCTCGGCCACGCGGCGGCGGAACGTGGCGCGCGCGACGGCCACCTGCGCCTGGCCCTGGTCGAAGAGGGGGAGCGAGGCGGTCACGGACGGGCCGACGCCCCACGTGCCGTCGGCGGCGTCCCGCATGCCCTCCGCGCCGACCTCGAAGATCGTGAAGCCGCTCCGACGCCGGACGAGGCCCGCCGCCCGGGCCGCCGACTCGATGCGCGCCTCCCCCTCCAGCCGGTCGAGGCTCGCCGCCACCGCGCGCGCCTCGACGTCGGCGGGCGTGGCGACGGCGTCCACCGTGTCGCCGAGGTCTCCCGCGAGCGTCCACTCGGGGGCGCCCGAGCGCAGCCCGAGGAGCACGTTCAGCGGTTCGCGCGCGAGGCGCGCGGCCGAGATCGCGTCGTCCTGCTCCATGGAGGCCCGTTCGGCGGCGATCTCCGCCGCCGTGAGCCGTGGGTCGGTCTCGTTGCCGGCGTCGTGGAGCTTGCGCATGAGGTCGCGCGCGGCCGCCGTCGACGCGGCGACGTCCTTGCGCAGCGCCGCGACCCGCTCCGCCGCGCGCGCGCGCACGCAGGCCCGGCGCACGTCGGCGACCAGGCGCACGAGGGTGCGGGCGACGGACGCCTGGGCCGCCTCGAGGTCGGCCTGGGCCACGCATCGCCGCAACGGCCTCAGGAACACGTCCAGGAGGGACTTCGAGATGCCGAGCTCGACCTCGGTGCCCTCGTGGAACAGGCGGGCGCTCGCCCCGAACACGGGATTGGCGAGCAGGCCCGCCTGCACGAGCTCGGCGCGGGCGACCCCGAGGTCCTCGTAGGCCGCGCGCACCTTGCGGTTGTTCAGGATCGCGATGCGGACCGCGCTCTCCTCCGTCAGGGGCCGGCGCAGGAGGTCGGCGACCTCGTCGGGCGTCGCGGCGTCCGCGGTCGGAGGCGCCCACGGCGCGGAGAGGTCCCGACCCGTCCGGCGCGACGCCTCGGCCTGGCTCGCGGCCACGTCGCCCGCGGGCGAGGGCACCGTGCTGCCCCGGCATCCGAGGAGCGCCGGCACCAGGAGGGCCAGCGGGAGCAACGGGCGAACGGTCATCCGGCGAGCCCTCCCGGCGCGTCGACCCGGGAACGGTCCCCGCGCGCCGCACCGACGCGCAGAGGATAGGGGCGCCGGCGCGCCGACGCGAGGGGCCGTGCACGAAGAGGGGGACGCGACCGCGGGGCCGCGTCCCCCCCACCGGCCCTCTCCGCCCGGGAGGAAGCCGCGGCGCGCGCTACTTCGCCGGGGCCGTCGGGGCCGCCTGGGCCGCCGCGATGTCCTTCGCGGCCTTGAGCGCCTTCGCGGGGTCCTTGCGGACCTCGTCGACGGCCGCGGGCGACGACAGGCGGATCAGGTCGTTGCCCACGAGGGCGAACGCGTTGGCGACGACCGGCTGCCCGTTGATCGGGCACGTGCGGTTGCCGACGTCGACCACCTTCGGGTTCGTCGCCTTCACCAGCGTGATCTGCGAGTCGGCCCGGGCCGCCGGGATCGCGTCGGCCGAGGACAGGCCGATCTCGTAGCCCTGGAGGAGGATCGTCACGGCCTTGTCGTCGAGGGGCTTGCCGGTGACGGGGCACACGGTGTTGCCGGCCTTCTTCGTCGTCGGGTAGGCGACCTTGTACGCCGTGGCCACGTCCTTCTTGATCTTGGCCATGCAGGGCGGGCAGCAGACGTACATGCGCCCCATCTCGGTGTCCACGAACAGCTTGAGGGACGCCGGCTTGCCCATGATCGGGCAGGTGGCGTTGGCGAAGGTCGGGACGCTCACGGCAGGCGCGGCCTCGTCGGCGCGGGCGGCCGCGGGCGCGAGGAGGGAGCAGACGAGGGCGATCGGGAGCAGGGCGCGCGTCGGGTTCATGGGAGCTTCCAGGAGGGCACGGAAGACGGGGCGGTAGGCCCGTCAACGAGGGCAGGCAGATGGTACCCCCGGCACGAGGGGCAGACCGCCGGGGAGCGTGCCGCGGGGAGGATCGCGGGCGGCGGGCGCGGACGGCGCGGGCCCGGCGCCGCGCTACCGGGGAGGCCCCGGCCACCCGGCGG
>CAZJJQ010000670.1:0-2534 GCA_964546345.1 uncultured Planctomycetales bacterium | reverse complement strand
CCCCCGCATCGTTACGGGGGGGCGGCGAGCTGACGGAAGGTGTCAGACACCCTGCGTCAACTCGCAGGGCTACTTGCCCGCCGGCGGCGCGTCGGGGGGCTTCGGGGCGTCCCCGACCGGGGCGGCGTCCACATCGAGGGTGAGGCGGGCGGCGAAGACGAGGCGGCGGTCGAGGAAGCGGCGGCCCTCCTCGAGGACCACGCGCGCGTCGCGCTCGACCTTCCCGCGGTGGAGCGTCACGTCGTTGACGACGACCTCGACGTCCTTGCCGAAGTCGATCATCGCGTCGGACAGGAGCACGGTGACGCGCTTCACGCCGCTCGTCCGGACCTCGATGCGGTTGCCCTCCCGCGTCGCCTCGGCGCGCGGGAGTCCTCCGCCTACGGCGCCGGCCTCGGGGAGCGAGGAGCCCCGCTCGGAGGCGCCCGCCTCCTCGATGCGCAGCCACCGGAACGTGTTCGCGGGGAACGCGACGGCGCCGTCGCCCGCCGAGGGATCGACGCACACCTCGACCTTCTTCGGGAGGGGGTCGCGCGGGTGCTTGCCGAGGAACGCGCGGACCTCGTCGGCGAGCTGGAGGAAGAACCGCGGGTCGTGACCGCCGCCGGGGATCACCTTCCACTCCATCGCGATGCCGGCGGCCTTCATCTCCTCGACCTGGGAGCGGACGCGCCCGATGTCGAAGATCGAGTCCTTGTCGCCGTTGATCGCGAACCAGGGGACGTTGCGCAGGTTCACGTAGCGCGTGACCGGGCCCGGCGCGCCGATCACGGGGACCGCCGCCGCGACGAAGGTCGCCTCGGTCTCGAGGATCGCGTAGGTGCCGCGGCCGCCGTCGCTGTCGCCGCAGACGAAGACGCGGTCCTCATCGACGAGGAACGAGGTCTTGACGACGCGGAGCGCATGGCGGACGAGGGCGCGGCAGGCGGGCGTGGCCCACTCGACGCCCTCGTAGGTGGAGGGGCCGATGACGATCATGCCGAGACCGTCCACCACGGGCCGGAACATCGCCGCCTCGCCGGCCCCGCCGCCGGGGGCGGGCTGGCGGATCGCGCCGTGCAGCCAGACCATCACGCCGGCGGGCTTGCCCGGGTTGTGCTTGGTCGGCAGGAGGTACGTGAGCTGCCGGGACTTCCCGTCGGGGCAGACCCAGTCGATCGTGTCGCGATCCTTCTTGCGGTCGCCGCGCGCCTTGCGCGTGCGGAGGGCCTTCGCGAGCTCCTCGGCGTCCTTCGGCGTGTCGTGCTTCGAGAGCAGCGCGGGGAGCATCGCCTCCGCCTTGGCGTCGTCCTCCTCCTCGAGGTAGCGCGTCTCGGGCGTGCCCGGCGCGGCGGAGGCGGGCACGGGGCGCGCGAGCAGGGCGAAGGCGATCAGCGACCAGGCGAAGCGGCGCATCGGGCACCTCGGACGCAGGCTACGGACGATCCGTGGGCGCGGCAACGGATGCCGCGGGGGCGATGCGGGGCGCGCGAGGCGGGCTACCGGAAGCCGACGTAGCGCCCGCCCGTGCGCTTCGCGAGCGAGGCGAGGAACGACGACCCCGCCACCTCGCCGATCCCGATCGTGTGCAGCACGATCCGCGCGGCCCTGGCCCGCGCCACGAGGTCGTCGCCCAGCGCGCCGAGCTCGGTGACGCGGCCGCGGTTGGGGTCGCCGTCGGAGAGGAGGAACACCGTGTCGGCGGCGAGCGGCGGGAGGGGCGCCTTCCCCTTCACGGGGAGCGGCAGGGCGCCCGCGAGCTCGAACGCGCGATCGAGCGCGTCACACACGTTCGTGGTGCCGTTGGCGACGAGGGCATCGACCCACTCGTGGGCCTTCGCCTTCCCCCTCGCCGAGGCCTCCACCATCTGCGGCTGCCACACGCGGTACGACTCGCTGTAGACGATCACGTCGAACCACGCGTCGGCCGGGAGCGCCGCCACGGCGCGATGGAGCTGCCACTTCGCGATCGCGAGCTTCCCGTCCCCCTTGGGCGACGCCCACGGGTCCTTGCCGCCCCCGCCCGTGACGACGGGGGGCTTCTCCTGCGCGGGCTGCTCCATGCTCCGCGAGATGTCCACCACGAACACGATGCGCTTGCTCTTCGTCTCGATGCCGTAGAACGCCGCCGTCGTGCCCTTGCCCTCCTTCGCGGCCTCCCCGCCCGCGGCGGGGCCGTCGTCGAGCGGGCCGAGCGGCTTGGCGTAGGCACCCTCGGCCTCGCGCGCCTGCGCGCGCGCGACCACCGACGCCTGGTTCTCCGCCCACCAGCGCTGCCAGGGGGCCGCGTCGCCGTCCATGCGCACGCCGACGAGCGCGAACAGGGCATCGTCGAAGTCCTGCCGCAGACGGCCGGTCTCCCGGCCGAGCGCGACGATCAGCGGCCCGACCGCGTCGAGGATCCCGCCCCTCGCGCAGAGGGCCGCGGCGAGCGCCCGGACCTCCCACGCGGGGTCGGACAGGGCGGCGAGGGCGCCGTCCTTCACCTCCGCCACGGTCCCGCCGGCGAGCGCGCGCAGGGCCCGGAGGCGCACGGCGGGCTCGGCGTCGGCGGT
>CAZJJQ010000669.1:0-2536 GCA_964546345.1 uncultured Planctomycetales bacterium | reverse complement strand
GCCTCCGGTTGGGAGAACGGCCCTCGCCGTTGCGCCCACCGGTTGAACCCACCGCGGCCTGGTTCGCGAAGGAGAGCACGTCCGGCCCGAAGAAGGGTTCGGATTCGTGAACGCGCACCGGGCCGAGTACGCGATCGCCGCCCAGTGCCGAGCGCTGGGCCTCTCCGAGAGCGGGTTCTACGCCTCCCGAGTTCGGCCGCCGTCGGCCCGGGAGCTCGATGATCAGTACCTCCTGACCGAGATCCGGAAGTTCCATGCGGCCTCGAGAGGGACCTACGGCGCCCCGAGGGTCCATGCTGACCTCAAGGCTGCCGGCCACCATGTGGGCGAGAAGCGGGTGGCGCGCTTGATGCGTTCTGCGGGCTTGGAAGGCGTCAGCCCGCGCAAGTTCACGACTACGACCACCCCCAGCGATGCCGAGAAGAAGTCGCCGGATCTGGTCAAGCGTGACTTCCGGGCCAGCCGCCCGAACCAGCTGTGGGTCGCCGACATCACGTACGTGCCCACCCTCTCCGGGTTCATCTACCTCGCCATCGTGCTCGACGTCTGGAGCCGGCGCATCGTAGGCTGGGCGATGAGCACGAGCTTGGCCACGAAGGTCGTACTCGACGCGATCGGCATGGCGATTCGAACCAGGCAGCCGTCGGGCGTCATCCACCACTCCGACCAGGGTTGCCAGTACACCTCGTACGCCTTCGGCCAGAAGTGCGTCACCGCGGGGGTCCGGCCCTCCATGGGCACCGTCGGGGACGCCTACGACAACGCGATGGCCGAGAGCTTCTTCTCCGTCCTCGAGCACGAGTTGCTCGCCCGTCAGGCCCTCAAGACCAACCGCGAGACCGAGCTCGACGTGTTCACCTACATCGAAGGCTGGTACAACCCTCGCCGGCGGCATTCCGCCCTCGGCTACAAGTCACCCGCAGAGTTCGAAGAGTCCGCTTCCCTCACCCCGCGCGTCCCCAGCCCCTGACCCTCCACGGAAGCGGGGGAGCCTCAGTGCATCCTCTGCCCGCTTCGCCGCCTTCTCCTTCTTGGCCGCTTCCCGCTCCGCCCGCTCCCGGGCCTCCTTTTCTCGTTGGGTCTCCTTCGGCGGCGGCGGAGGCGGAGGCGGAACGGTATCGGTGGGCTCCCTAAGGTTTAGCGGATTCCAGCCCCCTCCGCCTTCGCCCGGCCCAGAGTCCGAATCTCCATGCACACTCGAGGCAAAGGCCCACCCCTCGCTCCCGCCGCCCAGACCCCGCAGGAGCCCGAGGCCGAACCCCACCATCATGTCGACGCCCGCTCCTCCGGCAGGACCCGACACAGCGCTCGACGCGACGGAGTTGCTCAAGCCCGACCCTGCTTGCGACCCAGGCGCGGTGTACGCAGCCTGGAGTCCGGCGCCGGCCGCCGCTCGCGCCACCACCGACGTAAGCGTCTGCCCACTCGTCGCAGCCTGGGCCAGCGCGTTCCCGGCCAGGGCGCCCGGGTTCCCTGCATAGCTGGTCGGGTTGGCGCTCGTCGCGACCGCGTGCTGAAGCCCAGCGACACCGGAGAGGGCCGCCGTGATGTTCGCGAGCGGGGAAGCCTGCGCGTTCGCCGCGTGAAGGACACTCAGGGCCCCGCTGGTGAACTGCCCAGGGCTTGCCCCCGCACTTCCGGCAGCTCCGGGCGAGAGCATGACTGCCATCTGCTGGGCACCGCCGGGTCCGCTCTGCTGAACGTAGTAGGGCGGCTGTAGAAAGTTGGCGCCAGCCGTGCCCAGCTGTGGGGTCACGGAGAAGGCGTTTACGGTCGGGGGCACGGGGCTGCAGACACAGTCGCAGTCGCAGGGCGCGACCGCCACGGCCGCTACGTTCACGGGATCGGGCGCCATGACCTGTGCGGCGAACCCCACCGGCGGATTTCCGGGCTTGTTGTCCTGACCGCCGGGCTTCTTGAACTTGATCCCGCCCTTCTTCCCCTTGTCAGAAGGCCCCCCTCCGCCACCCTTACCGCGGTTGTTCGTGGAACCGAACTCGCCCAGCCCGAAGCTCGTGCCCGGGGGCTGGACACTGAAGGGGGCCACAGGGGAAGCCCCCGCCCCCACGGAGGGCGCTGGACCGCTCGGGGCGGTCGCCGGGGGTGCGAGCGCGGCGGGGGCCGGGGCCGCTGTCGTGGCGCCCTGGTACGAGGCACTGTCTGGCGACGCCGCAGCACCAGGCCCTCGCGCCGCCTTCAGCAGCGCGGCCTCCTCGTCCGGGGTGAGCCGCCTCTCCAGGGCCTGGGGAGGATGGAGCCCGAGGGCGTCGTCGAGGCTGCCGGACACAGACGTCACGGGCAGTCGATCGCCCCCGCTCTCCCACGAGCTCCCGTCGGGCCGAAGCGCGCCGCCCCGGCGCCGCTCTCGCGTCTTCGCCAGCCGCGGATGCACCCCGTGCGGGTCCGGGGACGCTCCTCGACTCTCCGAAGCCCACGGCCATGCCTTGCCTGCCCGCGGCCGTGCCGGGCTCTCGATCGCCGCGACACCCCCCTGGGGGGCTCGGGCCTTCGAGCAGTCGTCGCATCCGCAGCTGCC
>CAZJJQ010000668.1:0-2540 GCA_964546345.1 uncultured Planctomycetales bacterium | reverse complement strand
GTGCCGGGAGCTCGGCGCAGGAGGTCGCCCGGCACGCGGAGGAGCGCCTGCGGGGGGCACGGCTCGAGGCGCAGGTCCGGCCCGTCGCGCGCGCGGGCGGCGTCGCGTTGTGCGAGGCGACGCGCGCGGTGCAGGGCCACACGCTCGTGCTGCCGCTCCACCTCGCGCACGACGGCGATCTCGAGGCCTGCATCGCGCACGCGCCCGGGCCCGTCGTCCTCGTGGGGCGGTTTCCCGCGACCTGATCCCTCAGGGGCGGGAAGCCTCGTGCCGTGCGCGGCTTCCTCGGGCAGACGGGGCGCCCCGCGCCGCGACTCCGCGGGGAAGGAGTGGAGGAGGCTGCGACGGCTCCGTACGGCTACTTCTCGGGCCACGGCAGGTGCTCGCCGAGGCCGACGCCCCGGACCCCGCGCCCCCGGAACGTCCCCGTGACCTCGACCGGCCCCTCCCAGAACGCGATCCCCGGGAGGGTCACGATCTCCTGATCGAGATGGAGCGGACGGATCGTCAACGTCTCGCCCCCGATCTCGACGGTCCAGCCGACGACGTAGAGGCGCCCGCCCGGCGCGCGCCACGTCGAGAGGGGGCGGAGGCTCACGCCCGCCAAGGCCCGCGTCACGCCCGCGCGGTCGGTGAGCGTGGCCTGCGTCACCCGAGACGTGCCGTCGGGGCGCGTGAGGTCGTAGAGCATCAGGTCGGTGCCGTCGTCGAGGTGGAGGCCGTGCCAGTCCCAACGCCCGTCGCGCGGCGGGATCATCTCGCCCCACTGATGGTCCATCCAGGCCTCGCCCGAGAAGGGGCGTCCGCGGAAGGCGCCCACGTAGCGGAGGCGCGTGATCGACTGGTACGCCATGCGCCCGACGTCGGCGCTGCCCGACCATCCCGGTGGATGGACGGTCCGGGGCTTCTCCGCCTCGAGGGAGAGCTCGAGGGGGCCCGTCCGGAGCTCGAAGCGGGAGGAATCTCCGCACTCCGCGAGGCTCCACGGCCCCAGCGCGATGTGGAGGGGCGATCCCTCGGCGCGTGCGAAGGCGAGCGGGAAGTCGGTCCGCTCGCGGACGAAGCGCTCGCCCGTGCGCAGGTCGGTGAGGGAGACGTGCGCGAGGGCGTAGGTGGCCGGGAAGAGCCGACGCAGCGGCAGGCCGAGCGCGCACCGCTCCGGCGGGATCGGCGCGCGGAAGAACGCGACGTGGAAGGCGAGGCCCTCGCGCGGGTTCGTCGAGGCGACGTACCACCACTCGACCGCGGCGCCCGGGTGCGGGCCCCAGTCGTCCGCCGCGGGCGCCACGTCGTAGCGGCCGACGTGCGACGGAACCGTCGCGCATCCCGTCAGGACGAGCCACAGGGCGAGCCACGCGCGACGCATGGGATCCGAGCGTAGCGGTACGGAGGCGGCGCAAAAACCTCCAAGACGTCCGCGGTCCGCCTCCACGCGGGGGGAAGGCGTCGAGAGTGGAGGTTTCTGCGCCGGCTCCGTACCGCCAATCTCCCCTCCCCGCCGCCCCACCCCTCCTCCGAGGCGACGGGCCCCTGTCGCCGGGGATTCGAGAACACGCGTCGAGGGGGAGTCAAGCGGGGTCGCCTCCCGCTCCGGGCCGCCTCGGTGGGGAGCGCTCCGGCGATCGGCTCCCCGCAAAGGCCTCAGGCGTAGGCTGACGGCACAGGCGTTCCCGTTCCTCGCTCCGATCGGAGGTACGCGCCATGGGCTCCTTCCACCCCCTGCTGAAGCGCTTCGCGATCCTCCTCGCGGCGTCGTCGATGCTCGGCGAGCAGACCCGCGTGAGGGCCGACGACGGGCCCGGGGAGGTGGGGGACAGCGTCGGCGTCGAGCCGACGCCTCAGGCGCGCGCGCTCGCGCGCGAGGTGATCGCGAAGGCCAACGCCGCGTACGACCGCGTCTTCGCGCCCGGGACGCCCGGGTTCGAGGCGGACTATCTCGTCCAGCGCGCCGGGGCGCCCGTGGGGCGCCTGCGGGTGCGGGCCGTCCGGGGCGCCGCGCGCGCCGAGGTGACCTACGAGGGCGCGCTCGAGGGCGCGGAGCGGCAGGCCGTGGTCGCGCACGGGACGGGCCTCTCGGGGCCGATGTGCGGGCCGTTCCTCGTCACGGAGGAGGCGTACGGGCACCCGATCTTCGCGATGCGGACGGAGCGCGCCTACGTGCTCGACCTGTCGGCGAAGGGCGAGATCCCCGGGGTGCTCTCGAGCCTCTGCGAGGTCGCGGACGACTTCTCGCGGAGCCGCGAGCACGGGCGTCTCGCGAACGGCACGAGGGTGACGGTGGTGCGCCGGGGCGAGGCGGCCGGCGACCGCCGCTACCTCACCGCGCAGTCCTACGTGCTGCTGCGGCCCGGGCTGCCGGGCGAGTCGGTCGAGTACGCCTGGGGATGGAAGCGCACCCAGGGGCGGATGTTCGTCACGCGGTTCGAGGCGACGCAGTCGCTCGCGGCCGACACGCTCGTCTTCGTGATGACGCTCGAGCGCGTCGCGTTCGAGGGAACGGCGCCCGACGGCGGGGACTCGGCGGCGCCGCCCGCGCCTCG
>CAZJJQ010000667.1:0-2545 GCA_964546345.1 uncultured Planctomycetales bacterium | reverse complement strand
CCGAACGCGCGGCACGTGAGCCCGACGCAAGGCGGATGCGTCCCCGACCCATCGGGCATGATCGTCCAGTCCCGCGCAAGGCCAGATCACGCAACCATGGGCAGGGCACGACCTGCGGCGGCGAGCCCATCGTGTCCACCGCCCGACACCTGGGCGAGCCGCCGCGCGGCACGGGACTCGACGAGCAGCCCGTGCTCCCCCGATGGGGGAGTCTCCACACCCCTCAGCGCGCGCCCGCGTAGAACGTGCAGCCGGCCGCGAGGGTGGGCTCGACCCACCACTCCTCGGGCAGGCTGCCGCACTTCGTCCCGATCCAGACGAGGCCGGCCGCGCCCACCAGGGTGGCGAAGGCGAGGACGTGCTCGAGCATCAGGGCCGAGGTGTCCTCGGGGCGTCGCACCTGGCCGAGGAACCACCGCACCATCACCCCCGCCACGAACGCCCCGAGCACCAGGATGAGGGGCTGCGTGCGCAGCTCGATGTGGTGGCTCTTCGTCCACAACCAGAGGCCGTAGCCCACGCCCACGAGGAACAGCGTGCGGATCGTGCCGCGGGGGAGGGCCAGCGGCAGGCGCGTCAGCGGCGGGCGCTCCTCGTAGGGCGGGGGCGGCGTGGGGCCCCAGCCGAGCGTCGTCGAGCGCGCCGAGAAGTACGCGGCCGCGGACACGATCACCGCGACCCACAGCCACGGATCGAGCTCCTGCCCGCAGCGCAGGGCGAGGATCCCGCGCGCCGTCAGGGCGAGCAGGAGCAGGGCGCGGACGCTACCGACGGGGAGGCCGAGCGGCTTGGTCATGGGGGATCTCCGTCCCGCCATCGTAGAGGCACGGGCCAGGGGGTGGACCTCGGACGCGGGGTGCGGGGGGGGCGCGGCTCGCGGGGCCGCCGGGGCGTGCGTGAGCCCACCGGGCGGCCTCCCGCCCGAGCGGGGGCGATCGCGACCTCCCTCCCCCCGCGCCCCCCACCCTTCCCGGCGGGGTCGCATCCCGCGTCTTCCCTCGGCACCGCCTGCGGCCGTCGATACCTTCAACCCCCGGCACCATGGACGCGACCCCCTACCGCCTGAAGCACCCGGTCCGCTTCGTGACCGCCGCCTCGCTCTTCGACGGCCACGACGCCGCGATCAACGTCATGCGGCGCATCCTGCAGGACAGCGGGGCGGAGGTCATCCACCTCGGGCACAACCGCTCGGTCCTCGAGATCGTCCAGGCCGCCATCGAGGAGGACGCGCAGGCGATCTCGATCTCGTCGTACCAGGGCGGGCACGTCGAGTTCTTCCGCTACGCCAAGGACCTGCTCCGCGAGATGGGCGGAGCGCACGTGCGGATCTTCGGGGGCGGCGGGGGCGTGATCGTGCCGGCCGAGATCGAGGCGCTGCACGCGTACGGGATCGACCGGATCTTCAGCCCCGAGGACGGGCGGCGCCTCGGGCTGCAGGGGATGATCGACGAGATGCTGCGGCTTTCGGACGTCGAGACGCCCAAGCCCGAGGCGCACGGCCTCCTGCGGCGGCTCTCGCCGACCGATCGGCGGACGCTCGCGGCGGCGATCTCGATGAGCGAGGCGCCCGGGTTCGCGACGACCCCGCTCGGGCGCGAGGTGCGCGAGGCCGCGGACGCGTTGCCGAGGGACCGGCGGAGCGTGGTGGTCGGCATCACGGGCACGGGCGGCGCGGGGAAGTCGTCGTTGTGCGACGAGCTGGTGCTGCGGTTCCTCGAGGGGACCGGGCGCGAGACGGTGGCCGTGCTCTCGGTGGACCCGTCGCGGCGCAAGACCGGCGGCGCGCTGCTCGGCGACCGCATCCGCATGAACACGATCCCGCACCCGCGGACGTTCATGCGCAGCCTCGCGACGCGCGGCGCGAAGGGCGAGCTCGCCGCGGCGACGCAGGACGCGATCCGGCTGTGCCGGCTCGCGGGCTTCGACTGGATCTTCGTGGAGACGTCGGGCACCGGGCAGGGCGACACCGAGATCGTGGACCTGTGCGACGTCTCGATCTACGTCATGACCCCCGAGTACGGGGCGGCGACGCAGCTCGAGAAGATCGGCATGCTCGACTACGCCGACCTGGTGGCGGTGAACAAGGCCGAGCGGCGCGGGGCGGAGGACGCCCTCCGGGACGTGCGCAAGCAGGTGCGGCGCGCGCGGAAGGCCTTCGACGCGCCGGAGGCGTCGCTCCACGTCTACGGGACGGTGGCCAGCCGGTACTGCGACCCCGGCGTGGACGCGGCGTTCGAGGCGCTGGTGGACCTCGCGGCGGCGAAGTCGGGGCGGGCCACGGCGATCCGCAAGCCGTCTGCCCGGGCGGAGGCCCGCGCGCCCCACGCGACCGTGATCATCCCCAACGACCGCGCGGGCTATCTCGGCGAGATCGCGCGCTCGGTGCGGCGGTACAAGGCCTGGGTGGAGGAGCAGGTGCGCTTCGCCCGGGAGGCGGCGCACCTGGCGGGCGCCCAGGCGACGCTCACCCGGGAGGGCGCGGCCCCCGCGGCGATCGAGGCGGTGACGGCGGCCCTCGGGCGGGCGCGGGGCCGGGTGGACGCGC
>CAZJJQ010000666.1:0-2553 GCA_964546345.1 uncultured Planctomycetales bacterium | reverse complement strand
CCGCCGCGCCCGCGGCACGTCCCGCCTACGTGGCGCCGGCCCCGAGCTACGCGGCGCCCACCTCGGCGCCCGCCGCCTACGCGGCCCCGGCCCGCGGCGGCACGACCGCGTATCTCTTCCTCGCGACGTGGTGCGGCTACTGCAAGAAGCTCGAGGCGAACACCCTCCCGAACGCCCAGGTCCAGGCCGAGCTCGCCTCCCTCAACTATCGACGCATCAACCCCGACTCCGCCGAGGGCAAGCAGATGGCCTCGCGCTACGGGATCGGCGGCTTCCCCACGACGCTCGTCCTCGACGGGAACGGCAACGTGGTGACGAAGATCGTCGGCTACCAGGACCCGACCGCGTACGTCTCCTCGCTGCGCGCCGCGCACCGCTGACGCCGAGGCAGGTCTCGCTCGCGCACGAAGGGGACGGGCCCCCGCCCGTCCCCTTCCTCGTTGCAGGGCCGCCCGCGCGCGCGGGGCGGCGGACCGTCGTCAGCTCCCGAGCATCGTGAAGAGCGCGTACGGCGGATCGATCAGGGTCACGGTCAGGTCGGGCACGCCGTCCGCGTCGAGCTGGCTGACGAAGACGTCGTAGCAGCCCTCGAGCACGGGGATCAGCAGCCCCGGCTCGACCGTGCCGTCCCCGAGCCCCGCGAAGGTCATGAGGAAGTGGACGCCTTCGTTGGCGACCACGAGGTCGAGGCGTCCGTCGCCGTCCAGGTCGCCCGCGGCGACGCCGACCGGCCCTGCGCGCGTGGCGGCGACGAAGGGCGTGCCGAGCACGCCCCCGCGATTCGGGAAGATCGACAGGGTCTCGTCGGCCTCGTCGGTCGTGATCACCTCCGGCCCGGGCACGCCGTCCATGTCCCCGAGGACCACGCGCCCCTCGCTGCCTCCCACGGGGTAGAGCCCGGCCGGCTGGAAGCCGCCGCCCGGCCGCCCGAGCAGCACCTCGAGCGCACCGTCGCCGCGCACCACGAGGTCGGGGAACCCGTCGCCGTCGAGGTCGCCGAGCGCGAGGTGGAACGCCGCGATGGACACGGGCACCGGCCCGCCGTCCACGAACCCGCCGAGCCCGTCGCCGCGGAGCCACCGGGCCTCCGCACCGGCCGTGCTCGCCACGACGAGGTCGATCCACGGGTCCCCGTCGAACCGCCCCGCGACGAGCGGCCCCGGCGAGACGATCCCCGCCGGGAACGCACGGGGCGCACGCGCGGTGCTCACGGGGCCCTGCAGCAGGATCGACACCGTGCCCGCAGGCCCGTTCGACACGGCGAGGTCGGGCTTGCCGTCCACGTCGAGGTAGCCCGCCGCCACGCCCGCGGGCCCGGTCCCCGCGGGGAACGGCCCCCCGACGTCGTAGCCCCCGCGTCCGTTCGAGAGCAGCACGGTCACGTCGTCGCTCCCCTCGTTCGCCGTGACGAGGTCGCGATCCCCGTCGCCGTCCCAGTCCACCTCCGCCGCGGCCACGGGCGGACCGCCCCCCAGGAAGGTCCGCGCGGGGTCGGTGGACTGAAACGTCCCGGGCAGGCGCGTGGTGGCGACCCATCCGCCATCGCCGTCGCCGCAGCCGGCGGAGAGCGCGGCGAGGGGGGTCAGGGCGAGCAGCGCAGCGATCGGCGGGACGCGCATGGGAGGTCTCTGTGAGGGGCGGCGGGCGCCGGGAGAGGGCAGCGGACGTGAAGGGTTAGACGTCGGGCGGCGAACGATCCCGGGAGGAAGGGGGCGGCGGGGGCAGGAGCGCGGGGCGCCGGCTCCCTCCCTCCGCGCGGGCCTCAGGCGGGCGCCTTCGGGGCGTCCACGCCGACCCAGCAGTTGGCGGGGCCGAGGTCGGCGTTGCCCGACTCCTTGGCGTAGAGGAAGAGCTGCATGCGATAGGCCACCAGCGGCTTCACCACGGTGTTCACGAGGGCCTCGCCCAGCTGGTTGGGCGCACCCCACGGGAGCTCGGCCTTCTTCTCGAGGAGGTCCCGCTCCGGGATCGGCGCCACGAGCGCCTCGAGGGCCTTCATCTGCGCGTCCATCGCGGCCGAGAACCCCTCGGGGGTCACCGCCTCCGCCGCCTTCTCGAGCGGCTCCGCGTGCTCCCAGCTGCCGCTGACCATGGCCTTCGCGGGCACCAGGGCACACGTCGTCAGGTAGCGCAGGAGCTCGAGGGTCGAGCGCTGCTTCGGGGTCGGGCGCCAGTCGAGGCGACCGGGAGGCACCTTCCCGGCCAGGTGCTGGATGATCCGGGTCTCGAAGCGGCAGGTGTCGAGGAACTGCGCCTTGGTGAACATGGTCGGGGGAGTGTAGCGCCGCGCGCCCGGCTCGCCCCGCCCTCCCCTCGGCGGAGCGAGGCCGCCCACGGGGGAGCGAGAACGGGGGATGCGGCGTGGGGGGGACCGCCGGCACGGGTGTCGAGGCGCGCCCCCGAGGGGACGCCGTCACGGCGGGCGTGCGGGGAGACGGCACCCCACAGGCATCCGACGGCCCGAGCGGCCGACGGCACCGAGGGGGCCGCCTCCACCGAGACCGGGGCGGGGGCCCGTCCAGGACGTGAGCGCTCCGAAGCGCGCGCCGACGC
>CAZJJQ010000665.1:0-2554 GCA_964546345.1 uncultured Planctomycetales bacterium | reverse complement strand
CCCCAACCGGGGCCTCACGTGCGATCGAGGCGCCACGCGGCCTCCTTCTTCACGACTAGATCGGGCTAGAGCGAGAGGCCGAAGCCCAGGGTGAACAGGACGTCGAGGTTCTCGATCGTCGGGTCGGCGGGCTCCACGACGTAGTCGAAGCGCAGCCCGGTCACGAAGCGCAGCTTGCCGGAGAGCGGCAGCTCGTACGCGAGGATCAGGCGCGCGACGGACAGGTCGAAGTCGTTCAGGTTCGGGATGAACTCGAAGTCGGCGGCGAAGCGCTGCTTGTTCGTCCACGTGCGCCAGTAGTGGACCCCGGCGTAGCCCGCGGGATCGGTGGTGGCGTCGAGGCCGACGCGCTTCTCGTACACGAGGCCGCCGCCGAGCTCCGCCTTGAGCTCCTCGTGGTCCCGCTGGATGAGGAAGCGGCCGACGCCGGCGAGGCCCGAGACGCGGTACTCGATGTCGGCGGGCTCGTCCCGGTCGAAGATCACCTGCCCGAACGCGTACGTCCGGCCGGAGAAGGCCCGGTCCACGCGCACGCGGCCGTTCCAGCGCTCGGCCGAGGTGTCGCCGTTCGCGTCGGTCTGGTAGAGGAAGCCCGCCTCGAGCGTCAGAGTCCACGGGTCGGCCTTGCGGATCGCCTTCCCGCCGAGGACGAAGGACATCGCCTCGCTGTTGCCCTGCGACACGCTGAACGCGCCCACGAGGTCCACCTTCCACGAGGGGCAGCCGCAGGCCGGGACCGGGTCGCAGCCGCCCGTGAGCAGCGCGAGGCTCTCCGCGCGCTCCTCGCGGCCCAGCAGGAGCGAGTCGCTCGTGGCGGCCTCGGTGGCGACGCGCTCCCGGTCCCACCGGACCGCGGAGACCGCCTCGCGCGAGAGCTCGAGGCGACCGAGGGTCGCGTGCCGCACGACGTAGCCCGTGGGCGTGGGCGAGACGTCGCCCTTGAGCACGTCGCCGTTGGTGAGGACCACCTCGCCGACGTCGGCGAACGCGGGGCCGCAGGCGGCGGCGAGGACGAGGACGGCCGTGGCCGTCCGCAGGGCGTGGAACATGGGGGGCTCCGGGGGAAGAGGCGCTGCGGCGCGGGATTCTGCCGTTGCGTTCCACGGGCGCCAAAGACCATCGTTGGCCGGAGCCGCGGACGGGGGGCTGCGGGAAAGGGACCCCTCTCCCCCCGCCGCCCCCCTCCTCCCGGGCGGGGCCCCTCTCCCGGCCTCCGGCGTCCGCGGGGCGGTCGCCGCGCGCACGGGATCGAAGTCGGCTGACGCCCCCGGCGATCGGCGGCGCGACGTCAGCGAGGCCGGCGCCGGGCCCCCGGACGCCCAGGGCGCCCGGGGAGCCTGGCCTCGGATCGGCGGATCACCGCCGGCGGAGGCGATCCAGCAGGCGCTGCTCGGCCTCGGTCAGGCGCTGGCCGAGCCGGGCGCGGCGCTCGAGCTCGGACTCGCCCGCGTGGCTGCCCTCGTCGTCCTCGCCCGAGAGCGGGTCGAGGGGCTGGTTGTAGAGCGCGTACTCGAAGGGATCGTTGGGATACACGGTGAGGTGCACGAGGCGCCCCTGGTACCCGATCACGCGGCCCTCGCCCTCCGGCAGCTTCACGCGGTACGCGTCGTCGAGCTTCACGTCGTCGGAGGTGTCGCGGAAGAAGGTCGCCTGGCGGAGCCGACCGAAGAGCTCCTTCGCGGCGATCGAGGCCTTCTCGAGGGTCTTCTCGGGCACGTCCTTGCCCGGGATCGGCACGCCGGCCTTCGCGGCGCGCAGCTCGACGGCGGCGGCGGCGAACGACATGCTCCGGAGCACGGACTCGAAGTACGCGGCGAGGAGGTCGTTGGTGCCGAACAGCTCGAGGCACTGCACGCGGCCGCGCACGACCGCGATGCCGCCCACGACGGTGGCGCCGGTGACGGCCTTCGGCCAGGAGGCCATGGCCCGCCGGCAGACGAAGCAGAACTCGCCGAGGCGCTCGGACTCCACGACGGCGGCGAACGACTCGCGCAGGTCTCCGTCCTTGCGGAACTCGAGGAAGTGCGAGACGAACCGCGGGATCAGCGTGCGGGCGCCCGAGGAGGTGGACTCCTCGCGCAGGTAGGGAGGCGCGAGCGCCGCGAGCAGGCGGAACGGGGTGGCGGTCTTGCGCTTGCCCTTCGCCGTGGAGGCCGGGAGCGCGTCCACCTCGAGCGTCGTGCCGGGCGCGAGCACGTGATCGTTCATCACCATGCGGTCGCGGAAGCCGCCCTCGAGCATCGTGCCGCCGAGCAGCAGCGTCGGCACGGGCCCGACCTTCACGTTCAGCGACTCCTTGGTGCGCGGCTTCGCGGGCTCGTCGAACGCGATGCCGTCGCCGCCCGCCGTCGGGTGCACGGCGAGGGGCTTCGGGATCTCGTCGAGGTAGAGCGGGAACAGGATCACCTGCTCGGACTGGATGCCCGGGCCCATCTTGAGCGACGCGATGAACTCCTCCGCGAACGCGCCGGGCTTGGCCTTCGCGGCCGGCGCGGCGGGCGGTGCCGGCGGCGCCGGGTCGTCCGCGCGGGACGTGCCGGGCAGGCCGCCGAGG
>CAZJJQ010000664.1:0-2559 GCA_964546345.1 uncultured Planctomycetales bacterium | reverse complement strand
CCCCGCGTCCGTGGTGAAGGAGCTGGTCGAGAACGCGCTCGACGCCGGGGCGACGCGCGTGGACGTCCGGCTCGTGGACGGGGGGAAGAGCCGCATCGAGGTGGCCGACGACGGCTGCGGGATGGACGTCGAGGACCTCGCCTCCGCCTTCCTGCCGCATGCCACCAGCAAGCTCACCGACGTGGAGGACCTCGACCACATCGGCAGCCTCGGGTTCCGCGGCGAGGCGCTCGCGAGCATCGGGAGCGTCGCGCGCGCGAGCATCGTGTCCCGGCCGAAGGGCGCCGGCAGCGGGGCCGTCGTCGAGGACCGTGAGGGCGCCCTCTCGGAGGTGCGCCCCTCCGCCGCCGCGCCGGGCACCGTGATCGTGGTGGAAGGCCTCTTCTCGGGGGTCCCCGCCCGGCGGAAGTTCCTGCGCAGCGCCGCCACCGAGCTCGGGCACGTCACCGACGCGATGGTGCGGTTCGCGCTGGCCTATCCCGAGGTCGTGTTCTCCCTCGAGCACGAGGGCAGGCCCCTCGTGACCACGGCGGCGGGGGAGGGGCGCCTCGCGCGCATCGCCCGCTTCCACGGCGACGAGCTCGCCCGCGCGCTGCTGCCGTGCGCGACGCCGTCGGGCGCCGAGCCCGCCATCGAGGCGTACATCAGCCCGCCGGGGCTCTCCCGGGGCGACGCGCGCCTCCAGCAGACGTTCCTCAACGGCCGCGCGATCCGCGACAAGACGGTGCTGCACGCGATGCGCGAGGCGTACCGCGACCTCGTGCCGCCCGGCGATCGCCAGCCCATCGCGTTCGTGTTCCTCGGGTGCGACCCGTCACGCGTGGACGTGAACGTGCACCCCACGAAGTCCGAGGTGCGCTGGCGCGAGCCGTCGATCATCCACGAGGCCGTGCGGCGCACGCTGCGCGCGACGCTCGAGGGGGCGCGGCCCGGCGTGGCCGTGTCGGTGGGGGATCGATCGGGCGCCCCCGCCAGCACGATCGCCGCCGCCGAGTTCGCGTTCGGGCAGGGCGTGGGACGGGGGCCCTTCGACGGATCCCCGTGGGCGAGGGGGGGGGCGCCGGGGGCCGGCGCCGTCGCCGACCGGTCGCCGTTCCCGGCGCCAGCCGTCGGGGAGGGTGCGTGCGGAAACGGGAGCTCGTCGGGTCCCCGTCACGACCACGACCACGGCCACGGCCGCGACCACGGCCCGGGCGCCGAGGGCTCGGCCGGGCGTCCCGACCTGGGGCGCCTCCGGCCGCTCGGCCAGGCGCTCGGCACCTACCTCGTCTTCGAGGCGGAGGACGGGGTCGTCCTCGTGGATCAGCACGCCCTGCACGAGCGGGTCCTCTTCGACCGCATCTCGGCGAGGCTCAACGCGGCCGGGCGCCTCGAGGTCCAGCACCTGCTCGTCCCGACGATCGTCACGCTGTCGCCGGCCGAGGTGGCCCGCATCGACGAGGAGCGCGACTTCCTCGCGAACCTGGGGTGGGTCGTCGAGCCGTTCGGTGCCGACGCCGTGGCGGTCCAGGCGTGTCCGGCCGTGCTCCGGCGACCCGATCCCGAGGCGATGCTGCGCGAGGTGCTGCCGCACCTCCACGCGGGACGCCGCGGCGGGCTCGACCGCGCGAGCCTCCTGTCGTCGGTGGTGGACCGGATGGCCTGCCGTGCCGCGGTGATGGCCGGGGATGCGCTCCACGTGGACGAGGTGCTTGCGCTCCTCGAGCAGGCGGAGGCGCTCAACCACGCCCACTCGTGCCCGCACGGCCGCCCGACCCGGCTCGTGCTCTCCCGACGCGAGCTCGAGCGCTGGTTCCACCGGATCCAGTAGTAGGGGGGGGAGGCGGCCCGCTCTCTGCGAGACCTGCCCCCCCGCGAACCCCGGCCGCCGACGGCCGCGGTCGTGTGCTTACCTGCCCGTCAGCGGGTTGACGAACAGCTGGGGATCGAGGCTCGTGTTGATCTCGAGGAAGTTGATGTTGGCGCGCATCGTGGGCTTGTTCTCGGGATCGATCCCGATGGCGTAGAGGCGGATGCGGCGGGGGTAGCGGAACTGCTCGTTCTGGACGCCGGCGCCCTGGTGGATCCACTCCTCGAGGCGGTACTCGTCGCCCGCGTAGTTGCTGCCCGGGGGGCCCGCCATGATCAGCCGGTCGGGGGCGATGGCGCGGACGCCCGTGCCGTCCTTGCGCGGGGCGGAGCCGAAGAAGAACGTGATGTTCCCCTCGCCCGGAGCCTGGCGCGTGACCTTGAACCACATGCCGCCCGTGGCGCGGGGATCCTGGATGGTGCCGTCGAGGCGGAAGCGCGCGCCGTTGCTCTTGAGCGCGGCCGGCGTCATGAGACGGCCGACCTGCTGAAGCACCGCGCGGTAGTTCCGCAGCATCGGCATCAGCTCCTTCATGGTGGGGCTGTTCGTGACGTCGGTCACGCGGATGCGGTCGCGGATCATCACGCCCGCCTCGCCGACGAGCATCAGGGTCGTCTCGCGGCCCTGGTACATCGTGTTGGCGCGGAAGTCGTTGGGGTTGCGGAACCAGAGCTCCATCTTGCGCTCGTCGTGGTTGCTGCCGTCGTCGT
>CAZJJQ010000663.1:0-2570 GCA_964546345.1 uncultured Planctomycetales bacterium | reverse complement strand
GCCTAGGAGGTCCAGCCTCCTAAGCCCTGTCCGGCGGCGTCCATCGTGTCTAGGATGGACGGGGGTGCCAGCGCCCTCCGGAACCAGCCACACGGCGCCGGGCGCCGTCGCCACCGCCTGGAACCTGCGCGCGGCGCGCGAGTTCCGGACGGTGCAGCCCAGGGAGCCTCGCGCCATGCGCATCGCCGTTCCCGTGACCGACGGCCGCATCCCCAACCACCTCGGGCACTGCCAGTCCTTCCTCTTCGTGGACGCCGAGGGAGGCCGGGTGCGGTCGGAGCGGGAGCTCCCAAATCCGGGTCATGGTCCCCTCGGACCTCCGCCGCGCTTCGTCGCGAGCCAAGGCGTGGACTGCGTGCTCGCCTGGGGCATGCCGCCCCATGCAAGGGAGCTGTTCGCGCAGGCGGGCATCCGCGTCCAGCTCGGCGCGAACGGCGACGCGCGACGTGCGGTCCGTGACTTCCTCGCGGGAACGATCGAGCTCACGACCGAAGCCCTCGACGCGGGGGGCGGGTGCGGGCACGGCCCTCCCGAAATCGGCGGACACTTCCCCGCCTGAGCCGGCGAGCGCCGACCGGGATCGGCCGCGCAGGATCCGTACGCATGCCTTGCGCGTCGATTCTGCGAGGAGCGGCTCGCGGCCACGGCGCCGCACCCGCCCACGCAGGCCGACGGTCCCGGATACGAATCGACACGGGGAAGCCGCAGGGCCTGCACGTGGTGCGTCTCGATCCGGGGCTTTCGCCTGCGCACGACGTTGCCACCGCGGGGGTCGTCCCCCTCGCGCGCACGGCATGCGCGCGCCGAATCGCGCGGGAGCTCCCCGGATCGATCCGCAAGTGCCCCGACGCGGTCGAATCCGAGGCGGAGGGCTGGAGACCGGGCCCATCGACTGCCCAAGCGTCCCGGGTCCTCCCGATCGACGCCTCCGAGGCATGCCGATTGCCGACGCCCGGGCATGCCCATGCCCTCTTCGATGCGGACGCTCGGCGCGCTCGGCGTCCTCTTCCTCGCCGCGTGCGATGCGACCACCTCGGCGGCGCCCGCGCCGGCACGTCCGCCGCCGCCGGGCATCGTGCTCCTCGTCGTGGACACGCTGCGGGCGGATGCGGTGCCCCTCGACGACGCGTCGCCGACGCGGCTGCCGTCGCTGCGCCGGTTCGCGAAGGAGGCCACGACGTTCTCCGACGCGATCGCGCCCGGGGCGTGGACGCCGCAGTCGATGCCCACGCTGCTCACGGGCCTGACCCCGCCGCACACGGGATGCGAGGGCATGCCCGAACGGCCCGTCCCGCCCCTGCCCGAAGCCGTCTTGACGCTCGCCGAGCGCCTGAAGGCCGTCGGCTACTCGACGACGGCGCACACCGGCGGCGGCTACATGTCCCCGGGCCAGGGGCTCGCGCAGGGCTTCGACCTCTTCACGCCGAGCTTCGACACCCTCGGCCCCGAGGCGTGCATCTCGACCTGGGCCCGCGGCCTCGCGCCGGGGACGCCCTTCTTCCTGCTCCTGCACACCTACGGCCCGCACGACCCCTACGGCACGAAGGACGCGCGCGCGATCGCCTCGGCGGCGCCGTCCCCCCTCCCCCCGTCCCCCACCCTCCGCCGCGTGCATGAGCACCCCGAGGATCCCGACTCGGTCGAGGCCGCCCTGAGGGACCCCGTGACGATGCGCACGTGCGTGTACGAGTGGTTCTTCGACGGGCTGGCCCGGCCTGCGAACTCGCGCCTGCTCCACGGTGGGGATCCCACGAAGGCCTTCAGCCGGCGCATGCGGCGGTGGCTCGACGGCGGGTACCTGCAGGACCCCGAGGGGCGGGAGCCGATCGAGCGGCGGTTCCGGGAGGCGTACGAGGCCGGCCTGTCGCCGACGGACGAGGTGCTCGGTCGCACGTTCGCCGCCCTCGAGGCCGCGAAGCTGCCCCCCGACACCATCGTGATCGTCTCGTCGGACCACGGGGAAGCCCACGGCGAGCACGGATTCCTCACCCACGCCCGCAGCCTGCACGACGAGGTGGTGCACGTCCCGCTGTGGATCCGCGCGCCGGGCAGGCTCCCGGCGGGCGCGGTCGTGCGCGGCACGTGCGGACTCGTGGACGTGGCGCCGACGCTAGTCGGCCTCGCGCGCGCGCCGGCCTTCCAGGGGGAGCTCGACGGGAGGTCGCTCCTGCCGCTCGTGAGGGGGGAGGCGGGGGGGCATCCGATCCTGTCGTCGGCCGATCGCCAGCTCGTCTCGGAGCGCGGCGACCGGAACGTGCGAGAGACGACGGTGCGGGACGACCGGCTCGTATGGAGCTACACGTACGACCTCGAGACGGGCGACCTGGTGGACGAGCACGTGATCGACCGCGTCGCCGACCCGCGGGCGCTCGCTCCCAGGCCCGTGGACTCGATCGAGTGGCCCGACGCCGCGCTCTACCGGCTGGTGACGGTCACGCGCGACGAGTCGCGTTCCCGCCTCGGGCGGGCCGCGCTCGCGCCCCTGCGACGCGCGCCGGACGGCCCCTGACGCCGAGGCACGCCGGTTCGGGGTAGGTGATCAGACCTTCCGTGGTCCTCGTCGCCGCGCG
>CAZJJQ010000662.1:0-2571 GCA_964546345.1 uncultured Planctomycetales bacterium | reverse complement strand
CGCTCCTGCTGCCGCGCACGGCGCTCGGCGTGGAGGAGGTCTCCGCCGTCGGACGTCCCGCGAGCCCGCTCGACCGCATCCCGGCGGCGTGGCGCGCCGGGCGACGCGAGGACGGGCGTCGGGTCGGCGCCCTCGCGCGCCGTCCCAGCGCTGCGGGGGCGGAGGCGGCGGAGCCGGCGTTCGGCGGCCTCGATGCGCCGTTCCTGCCCGTTCCCGAAGGGACTCCGGGTGCGCTGCCGCGGGCAGGGCTCGTGCTGCGCGTCCTCGGCCCGAGACCTCCCCTCGAGCGGCTGGGCTCGTTCGCCCTCGTCTCGGGGCGGACCCTGCCTCGGAGTCCGCTCGAGCTCGATGCGATCGACGCCATCCAGCTGCCCGGAGGCGTCGAGCTCGACCCCGCGGAGGCGGACGTCCTGGCTCGATTCGTGCGTCGCGGAGGGCTGCTGGTGGGCCCGCTGCCGCCGTCGCCGATGCCCGCGAGCCTCCGCCGACGGCTCGGCGCAGGGGCCGTGCCCGACCAGGCCGGGCCCGCGGGGGTCCACGTCTCCGGCCTCGGTCACGTGGCCCTCGCCGAGGGGGCCGCCGGGCTGGAGGCGCTCGCTGCGGCCCGCCTCGCGGCGCCCCGTCTGTCCACGGCGTTCGATCGCGCGCTGACCGCGCCGCGCGGGCTCCTCGCCTTCTCCCTTCCCCCGGACGACCCGCAGGCCCGTCGGGGAGCGCTCCCGATCCTCCTGCCGTTCGTCCTCGTCATGGGACTCCTCGGCGTCGTCGGCGGGCGGCGGAGGGACCTCCGGGTCGCGATCCTGGCGCTGGCCGTCGCCGTCGGGCTCGAGGTCCTCACCGAGCGGGCTCCCGGGGGACGCGGAGCGGCCTTCCGCCTGGAGGTGGGGGGCGCGGGGGGCCGGAGCGTGGAGGGGCTCGTCGTGTCGGCCGGCCCCGCCGGGCTCGTGCTGGAGGGAGCCAGCACGGATGAAGGCGGGCTCCGGGCGCTCGGGTTCGAGGCACGTCAGGCAGGGGGGAGCCTCCGTTGGGTGCTGCCGCCGGGGGGCAGGGGAGTCCTGATCCGGGAGACCGAATCGACCGGCCGTACCGACGGGCTGGTGGCCACCGACGACCTTCCGTCGTGGGCGCTGCCCTGGATCGACCGGGGGGATGCCCCCCCGGGGGCCTTCCGGCTGTATGCGGGGACCCTCCCGTACCGGGGCCCCCGTCCCGCGGGCGTGCGGGTGGAGGAGCAGGCCCGCTGCCTGTCCGCGGTGCCCGGGCGACCGTGACCAGCCTTGACCGGACGCGCGTCCGGGCTACCTTCCCCCCTTCCCCCGGGCCGTCTCCCGAGAATCTCCCCGTCGCCAGCCTTCCCCCCCGGGAGCGCTCGGCGCCTCGGAGGCTCGCGGCGGGGCGCCCCCTCGGAACCTGGCACCGCAACCTCCGGGCACGATCGCAACCGCGCGCCGGGCATCGCCGAACGAAACACAGGACGACATGAGCACGACGTTCGCCAAGACCAAGCGGGAAGTGGCCCAGTGGCACGTGATCGACGCCTCCGAGGAGGTCCTCGGCCGCATGTCCTCCCGGATCGCGCAGATCCTGCAGGGCAAGCACAAGCCCACCTGGACGGCCCACGCGGACACCGGCGACTTCGTCGTCGTGATCAACGCGGAGAAGGTCCAGGTCACGGGGCGGAAGGCCACCGACAAGCACTACCGCCACTACACCGGGAACCACGGCGGCCTCGTCACCGAGTACTTCCCGCGCATGCTGGCGCGCAAGCCCACCGAGATCGTCAAGGAGGCCGTCCGGCGCATGATGCCGAAGACCGACCTCGGTCGGCACATGCTGAGCAAGCTGAAGGTCTTCGCCGGGCCGACCCACACGCACCACGCGCAGAACCCGACGCCCCTCGCGCTCCACACGAACAAGGCGGCCCGCGCGGCCGTCCGCGCGAGCAAGCGCGCCTCGTAGCACCCTCGACGAGACACCCCCGGCGAGGGCGCCTCGGCGGGGGACCGCCCCGCGGCACCGTTCCTCCCCTCACGCTCCCGACCGTCACGCTCCCGACCCATCCGCAGACCTCGAAGGATCACAGGACGACATGGCCGACACGAACACGCTCCGGGGCACGGGCCGCCGCAAGACCGCCGTCGCGCGCGTGCGCATCGTCGCGGGCAAGGGCAAGATCGTCATCAACGACAAGCCCTACGACCGCTACTTCGTCACGAAGGACCAGCGCGTCTCGGTCGAGCAGCCGCTCGTCGCCCTCGAGGCCCGCGAGAAGTTCGACGTCTTCGCGACGGTCCACGGCGGGGGCCCCCAGGGCCAGGCCGACGCGGTCCGCCACGGCCTGTCGCGCGCCCTGGCGACGCACGACGAGACGAACGGTCCGAAGCTGCGCGAGGCGGGCTACCTGACCCGCGACTCGCGCCGCAAGGAGCGCAAGAAGTACGGTCAGCGCGGCGCCCGCGCCCGCTTCCAGTTCAGCAAGCGCTAGCCCGACCGCTTCAGGAGGGGCCGAGCTTCGGGCCTCGCCCGCGACCCCGCAGGGGGGCGCGCGCCGAGCCCCGGCCAGCGGATCTG
>CAZJJQ010000661.1:0-2580 GCA_964546345.1 uncultured Planctomycetales bacterium | reverse complement strand
AGGGCGCGGACGTCACGGGCTCCGCGGAGGAGCTCGCGGTCGAGGGCGAGGTGCTCAACGAGAAGGGCATCGACCGGCTCATGGAGCTCGTGGGCGGCGAGGGCGTCGAGGAGATCGGATCGCTCGCGCTGCAGCGGGCGACGGTGCACCCGAGGGCCCTCGCCCCTTTCGTGCTGCCGTCGCCCTCGGGCGGCGTGTAGCCGTCGTCGAGGCGACGGAGAGGGAGTGCGGATGCCGTCGCGCGGAGCTGCTCAGGACATCGCCCCGAACGCCCGAGGCCCGCGCGGCCGAGGAGCGGGGTGCGGAGCGCGCGCGGGAGGCGTGGGGGTGCGGCAAGGGCAAGCTCGCCCCGCACCTCAAGCTCCTGGGCGAGAGCTTCTGGCGCACGGTGGGGCCGGGCACGCCCTGCGAGGGGTGCCCGTTCGCCGGCGTCTACCACGGCACGGGCGGCACCGGCGGCACCGGCGGCACCGGCGGGTGGACGCGCGAGGTGTTCGACGCGATGGCGCTGACCTCCACGGGCGACGGCGGCGCGGCGCTGCCGTGGGACGAGGCGCTCG
Source organism: uncultured Planctomycetales bacterium (assembly GCA_964546345.1). GTDB lineage: Bacteria > Planctomycetota > PLA2 > PLA2 > JAEUHO01 > JAYTCP01. The sequence goes on along the minus strand of CAZJJQ010000661.1, from coordinate 2,020 downwards.
GGCGGGAGATCACCGCAGCCGACCGGGAGGCGATCCTCGCGGTGCAGAGCGCGCGGGCGGTGATGACGCGGGCCGAGCGTGCGGAGCGCGAGGCGCGCAAGGGCGAGAAGGAGTAGGCTCGATGGGTGCTCATCTTCGCGGTCGGCTGGAGCCCTCGGGGCGTGCGTGCGATGCGCGCGCGGTTCCCGGTGGTGCGGTGGTGGGAGCCCGGGACGGCGACGCTCGCGGACGTGATCCGCGCGCAGACCGGGGGCGACGCCGACGTGGTGGACGGCCCGGCGCCGACCGACGCGTGTGCGCCGCCGTGGTGCGGCCCGTGGGCGGGCTCGGTGCGGTGCGATGGGACGTGCAGGTCGGGCGCGGGGGTGCGCCGTGACGGAGCGCATCATCATCGAGGGGTCGGTTGATCCGGCGTTCCAGCGTCAGGTAGCGGCGCTCGCGGACGAACTGCGCCGCACGCATGTCGCGGCCGATGGCATCGGCGCCACGGGGTCGAGCTGGGAGCAGTTCCGCGCGCAGTTGAGCGAGTCGAGTTCGCGCGCGTCCCGCTTCGCCGCGGGCATGGGCGAGGTCACCGCAGGCATCGCCGGGGGCGCCGCCGCCGCCGTCGCCGCGGGCGTGGCCTTCGGGCGCCTCGCCGCGCAGGGCGACCTCAACGCGCGCGCGGCCGCGGGCATCGCAGGGGGCTACGACTCCATTTCCCGCGCGACCAACGGCACGGTGACGGCGCTCGCGGCCTACCGCGCGCAGCAGACGCTGGTGAACAGCGGGCTGCGCGTGACGGGCGACGAACTCGCGGCGGTGGCCCGCCACGCGCGGGAGCACCGCGACGTGACGCAGAGCGCCGAGGAAGCGGTGCAGGAGCTCACCGAGGCGCTGCGCGAGGGCGAGGAGGGTGGCCTGCGGAAGTACGGCATCGCCGTGCAGCAGGGCGCCACGCGCGCGCAGACCTTCGAGAGCGCGCTGCGGCAGATGCGCGAGGCGGCGCAGGGCACCGACCCGGCGTTGCGCACCGCGAGCGAGAGCATGGACGCGATGTCCAGCGGGGCGAGCGACGCGGTCACCGCGCTCGCCTCGCTCGCAGCGCAAGGGCTCGGGCTCAACAACGTGGTCACGAACCTGTCGACGGACATCCGGCGGCTCGGGGACGACCTGACGGAGCTTGCGGCGCGCCGCGCGAACGCAGAGCGTGACGCGAGCGAGGAGCGGGAGCGCGCGCGGCTCATGGAGGACGTGCGGCAGAACCGCGCGAACGTGGCGCAGGTGCTGCGCGAGCAGGGCATGTCGACCGACCTGCTCCCCGACGCCGGGCTGAGCCTGAACCGGTTGAACCGGCAGCAGCTCACGGAGGTGGCGGGGACCATCGCGTCCATCCGCGCGGAGGTCGACGGCCTGCGTGCGACCAACGAGCGCGACGTGCTGGCGGGGTTCGCCCGCGAGCGCAACACCGCCACCGGGATCCTGAGCGCGGGCAACGTCGAGAACGTCGCCACGGGGCTCGGGGCGAACGACGCCGAGCGCGCGGTGGACGCCCTGCGCGCGGCTCGCCGCGGCGCCGACCCCAACGCCGCGGCGGATCGACGGCAGGTGCTCGAGACGCGGCTGCGGTTCCTCACCGGGCAGATCACCGAGCTCCTCAACCCGGAGACGCAGCGGGACCGGGCGGGGCAACCGCCCGCACCGGAGGCAGCGCCGACGACGCCAGCGGCGGCGAACGACAACGCACGCCCGCGCCGCGCGACCATCGAGGAACTCATGGGGCGCGCGTTCGAACGCAGCGGGCCCGCCGCGGGACAGCCCGCGCCCTTCGCGGGGGAGATGGACCCCGAGCAGCTCGCAGCGGTGGCTGAGAAGGAGATCGCCACGCGGCAGGCGATCGCCGAGGCGACCAACCGCGTGTCGCCCCTCGACGCCCTGCGCGCCCGCTCCCGCACCGGCCGGGCCGACGCGCGCACCGCGTCCGAAGCCGCCCTTGCGGACCTGCGCGACCCCGCGGCGCAGGCCGAGTTGGCACAGCAGC
>CAZJJQ010000660.1:0-2582 GCA_964546345.1 uncultured Planctomycetales bacterium | reverse complement strand
CGCGACGATCCTCCTGCTCGGGGGGGCGTTCGGCGCGGGGCTCGCCGCCGCGGTCCTCGCCCGGCCCGGCCGGCGCGGGCCCGCCGCAGAGGCCCCCGACGTCGTCGCCGAGGCCGCGCACGAGCTGAAGACCCCGCTCACCTCCATGCGCGGCACGCTCGAGGTGGCGCTGCGCCGCGAGCGCACCCCGGAGGAGTACCGCGACACGATGGCGGCCACCCTCGAGGACGTGAAGGGCCTCCAGCACCTGGTGGGCTCCGTCCTGCTCCTCGCCCGCGGGCTCGACGGCCCCCGCGTCGAGGAGCCCGTGGACCTCGTCGAGGTGGCGCGCGCGGAGGCCGAGCGCCTCCACGCCTCGCGGCCCGAGCGGCGCGTCGCCCTCGCGCTCTCCCGCGGCCCCGGCGTCGTGCTGGGCGACCCGTCGCTCCTCGCGCGCGCCGTGGGGAACCTCCTCGACAACGCGGCGTTCCACTCCGTCGCCGGCGGCGAGATCCGCGTGCGGGCCGAGGTGGTGGCCGGCGCCGTCCGCGTCGTCGTCGAGGACGAGGGGCCCGGCATCCCCGAGCACCGGCGCGAGAAGATCTTCGAGCGCTTCTACCGGGGCCCCGAGGTCGGCCAGCGCGGCATCCCCGGCTCGGGACTCGGCCTGCCCATCGCGCGCTGGATCGCGCAGCTGCACGGCGGCACGCTGATCCTCGATCCCGCGGCGGCCACGCGCGCGCGCTTCGTGCTCGAGGTCCCGCTGGCCAAGCCCGGCGCCGCCCTCCGCGCGGAAGGGTAGCCCCGCGCCCCCGACGAAGCCGCGGGGGGCGAGCCGAGGCCCGCCCCCCGCGGGAAGGACCGCGCGCTACCGCGCAAGGCGGCGCGCAGGGCGGGCCGCGGCGAGCGCGCCCACGCGTTCGAGCACCACGTCGAGCCCGGAGACCTCGCTCGTCCCGTCCACGTCGAGGACGTCGGGCCCCCCGGCCGAGCCGACCCAGCCGGACAGCTCGCCGTCGCCGCCGATGAAGTCGTCGCCGTCGAGGTCCGAGCCCGCGTAGATCGCGTACCGACCGGCGGGCACGCCGTCGAGGCGCCACGTGCTCGTGCCCGCGGCCACGACGGTCTGCAGCACGGTCTCGTCGGTCACGGGGTCCACGAGCAGGACGTAGACGTCCTCGCTGCCGCCGCCGGCGGAGGGCGGGGGCGCGGGGGAGGGAGGGGGCGCCGGGGGAGGCGGGGGCACGGTCCCGTCGAGCGCCAGCTTGACGGCCGCGTAGGCGTCCACGAGCCCGTAGCCGTACGTGTTGTCCCGTCCGGCGGCGCCGAGGTCCTTCGCGGAGCCGATCAGGATGGACTCCACCTGCGCGGCCGAGAGCCCGGGCTTCGCCGCGAGCACGAGCGCCGCGACGCCGGCCGCGTGCGGGCAGGCCATGGAGGTGCCGTCGTAGAAGGCGTAGCCCGCCTTCGCGGTCCCCGACGAGTCGTCGAACACCGTGGAGAGGATGCCGTTGGCCTCGCTCGCGCTCGAGTCGCCGCCGGGGGCGACGAGATCGAGCGCGGCCCCCTTCGTCGAGTAGGAGGCGATGGTGCCGTTCCGGTTCGTCGCCCCGACGGCCATCACGCCGGCGAACGCGGCCGGGTACTCGACCGTGGAGCCGCCGTCGTTGCCCGACGAGGCGAAGATCACCACGCCCGCGTTCCGCGCCGCGGTGATGGCGTCCTGGAACGCCTGGTCGTAGCCGCCGCCGCCCAGGCTCATGTTGATCACGTCCGCGCGCTTGCTCGGGAGGCGGCCGGTCGCGTTGGAGAGGCCGGCGGCGTACCGGATGGCCGCGATGATGTCCGCGTCGTCGCCGCCGCCCTTGCCGAGGACGCGCAGGGGCATGATGGTCACGGCCCAGCACACGCCCGCCACGCCCCGGCCGTCGTTCGTCGTGGCTCCGATCGTGCCCGAGACGTGCGTCCCGTGGAAGCTGCTGGGCTCGCCGCCCTCGGCGTCGCCCACGTCGGTCGCGTCGCCGTCGCGGCCGTCGCCGTCGGCCGCGGTCGCGGCGTCCGAGATGAAGTCGTAGCCGTCGGCGAACCGGCCGCCGAGGTCGGGGTGCGCCGTGCTGCCGGTGTCGATCACCGCGACGCGGACCGCGCTCGACCCGGTGGTGAGATCCCACGCCTCGGGCAGGCGGATCGCGGGGTAGTTCCACTGCTCGCCGTAGCGCGGGTCGTTCGGGGTCTTGCGGATGCGCCGACGTCCGCTCGGCTCCGCCCACTCGAGCTCGCCCGACGACCGCAGCCCGTGGATGCGCGCCCACGTGCACCGGGCGCAGTCCACGGCCCCGAGGCTCTCGGGCACGTCGAACTCGACGACCGAGGTGGACTCCGCGGCGGCCTCCCGCACGCGGCACGCGCGGCGGCCGAGCGTGGTCGCGTCGCCCGTCCTCGACTTCACGATGGCACGCCCCGGCGTGAGCTCGTGGGCGGGGCGGCCGTAGCGGGCCTCCGTCGGCCGACGCCACGACAGGGCCTCGAGCCCGAGCGGCGCCACGCGATGCGCGGCCTCGACCCGGGCCCGCGCGGTGCGGGCCGCAGGGGCGACCGCCCGC
>CAZJJQ010000659.1:0-2591 GCA_964546345.1 uncultured Planctomycetales bacterium | reverse complement strand
CGGTCGGCGAGCGCTTCCTCGGCGACGAGGTGATCGAGGGCGGCACGCGCATCGACGAGGCGGTGCAGATCGGCGTCGCGCTCGCGCGCGCGGGCCTCGACTGGCTGTCGATCAGCAAGGGCGGCAAGTTCGAGGACGCGCGGCCGCCCGCGGTGGGGGAGGCGGTCTACCCGTACACGGGGCCGAGCGGCCACGAGTGCATGCCGACGGTGCGCAGCGACGCGCGCGGGCCGTTCGGGCGCAACGTACCCCTCGCCGCCGCGATCAAGCGGGCGGTGCGCGCGGCGGGCCTGGCGACGCCCGTGGTCGCTGCGGGCGGCATCGCGACGTTCGAGCAGGCCGAGGCGATCCTTGCGGCCGGGGACGCCGACGTCGTGGCCTCGGCCCGCCAGACCCTGGCCGACCCGGACTGGTTCGAGAAGGTGCGCCTCGGGCTCGGGGCGCAGGTGCGTCGCTGCGAGTTCACGAACTACTGCGAAGGCCTCGACCAGAAGCACAAGCAGGTGACCTGCAAGCGCTGGGATCGAGACTTCGACCCGGACGACGCCTCCGTGACGCGCTCGCCCGACGGCCGTCGCCGGCTGGTGGCGCCGCCGTGGACGCCGCCGGCCGGCGCGTGACCCCCGGGCTCCGCACGGGTAGGCTGCGGCGCGCGCGCCCGGCACGCGTCCCCGGGCCCAAGGAGCCTCCATGCGTCGATCCTCCCTGTTCGCGTCCCTCCTCGCCGTCGTCTGCATGACGCTCGTCGCCTGCGGCGGCGAGACGGAGAAGAAGGCGCCGGCAAGCGCCGTCGGTGGGGGAGGTGGGGGGGCGGCGGGGGCCGGAGGGGCCGCGGCGGACACGCCCGAGGCGAAGGTGCGCGCCACCTTCAAGACGGTCCTCGAAATCGTCAAGGCCGGCGACGCCGAGAAGCTGGCGCCCTACGTCGTCTACCGTGGGCCCGACGCCGCTCGCAACTGGAAGGCCGTCTGCGTCTGGGCGAACGAGATGGAGCAGCGGCGCGTGAAGGGTGTGCTCGAGGAGGCCAAGAAGCTCCTCGCGCTCGGCGAGCCGGCGGAGGGCAGCTACGCCACGAAGCAGGGGAGTGAGGGCGTCTGGCACGCGATCCAGACGACCTTCGGGTCGAAGAAGGCCGTGTTCGCCTTCCTCCCGATCGGCACCGGCTTCGCGATCGGCGACATCGACTGACGCCCCGTGGCTCCGGGGTCCGCATGTACAATGGTGCAGATGGACAGGAGCCACCTTCCCACCCGAGTGATCCGGATGAAGCCCGGCGATCCCTGGCCCGACGATGGCGGGTATGCGGGCGATCTTTCGGTGGCCGAGCGGCTCTCCTTGGTGTGGCCGCTGACGGAGGAGGCCTACGCCTTCGCGGGAGAACGCCTTGCTGAATCCCGACTTCAGCGACATGTTGTCCGCATTGAACGTCGAGGAGGCTGAGTACCTGCTCGTCGGTGGCTATGCGCTCGCTGCCCATGGCTGGCCGCGCGCCACGAAGGACATCGACCTGTGGGTCCGCCCGTCCGCTGAGAACGCGCTGCGGGTGCTCCGTGCCCTCGCTCGGTTCGGCGCGCCGCTCGAGGGTCTGGAGAAGCAGGATCTGTCGCGTCCGGGGACCGTCTTCCAGATCGGTGTCCCGCCTCGCAGGATCGACATCCTCACGAAGGTCGACGGGGTCGAGTTCGAGGAGGCGTGGGCGAGTCGGACGGTCGTCGATCTGGCAGGCCTCCCGGTGCCGGTGATCGGTCGTGCCGAGTTGATCCGGAACAAGCGAGCCTCGGGTCGTCCGCAGGATCTCCTAGACGTAGCGCGACTGGAGGCGCCGCCTCCGGGCAGGCAGGGGCCCGGACGACGCTGAGCTCCGCGGTAGCTTCCAGGCCCCCCGCCCCCCCGCCACAGTCCCTCCTGCGCCGTCCTCGGAGCCGCGGCCCGGTGGCCGATCCTGAAGGCGAGGCGCGTCTGCCGATCCCGGAGGCGCCCCTCTTCAGGGCATGGATCGGCGGCCTACGCGGCACGCCCGCCGCAGCCTCAGATCCGGAGCGCCTGTCCGTTCGTCGTCCCCGGCTCCTCGGCCACCAGCCCGAGGATGGCCGTCGCCACGACCTCCGGCGGGGTGAGCCGCTCCTGACGGGCCGAGGCCAGCACGTCGGCGAGCGCCTGCGCGCGCGTCCGGCCCGTCGTCGCGACGATCCGGTCGATCGTGCGGGCCGTCATGGGCGTGTCGAGGAAGCCCGGGCACACGGCGTTCACCGTGACGCCCCACCGCTCGACGTCGAGCGCCATGGCGCGGGTGAGGCCGAGGAGCGCGTGTTTGCTCGCGACGTAGGCGGCGGTGTAGCGCGAGCCCTCGAGCGCCGCGGTGCTCGCGACGTTGACGATGCGGCCGTGCTTCGCCGCCTTCATGTCGGGAAGGCACGCCGTCGAGACGATCCACGGCCCTCGCACGTTCGTCGCCATCGTGCGGTCGAACAGCGCGTCGTCGGGAGGGAGCAGGGGCGAGGCCTCGGCGATCCCGGCGGCGTTGACGAGGACGAGCACCGGTCCCAGGGCCTCGCGCACGCGCGCGAGGGCGGCCTCGACGCCCGCGCGGT
>CAZJJQ010000658.1:0-2593 GCA_964546345.1 uncultured Planctomycetales bacterium | reverse complement strand
TGCAAGTTCCGCTGCCCCTACTGCCCGATCCCGGCCTACAACCAGCACCAGGACCGCGCCAAGAGCCCGGCCCGCATCGCCGACGAGATGAAGCGCCTGCACGAGGAGTACGGCCTCCGGTACTTCTTCGGCGCCGACGACAACTTCTTCAACCGCAAGGAGCGCGCGGTCGCGATCTTCGACGCGATCGCCGCGACGAGGCTCACCGACGGGACGCCGCTCGGGAAGCGCGTCGGCTGGGGCACCGAGGCGACGGTCCACGACACGCTCGTCATGCGCGACCACCTGCGCCACGGGCGCGAGGCGGGGCTCAAGGCCCTCTGGATGGGCGTCGAGGACATGACGGGCACCCTCGTCAAGAAGGGCCAGTCGGTCGGCAAGACCGAGGAGGCGTTCCGGCTGCTCCAGCGGGCCGGCATCCATCCGATGCCGATGCTCATGCACGACGACGGCCAGCCGCTGATCTCCCGCGGGAGCATGCGCGGGCTGCTCAACCAGATCCAGGCCCTGCGCGACGCGGGCGCCATGACCGTCCAGGTGCTCATGCTCGGGCCCTCGCCGGGCAGCAGGCTCTACGAGTCCACCTACCAGGGCCTCGCGTACCGGAGCGTGGACGGGCACGAGGTCACCGAGAGCATGAACGGCGGCAACCACGTCATCGCGTCACGGCATCCCCGGCCCTGGGAGAAGCAGCTCAACCTCCTCGCGGCGTACGTCTTCTTCTACAACCCGCTCCGTCTCCTCAAGGCCCTGGTGCTCCCGAAGAACCGGCGCGGACACCTCGCCGACGCCGGCCTCCAGCTCTTCGGCATGTCGGGCTGGGTCCGCAACGTCGCCCTGACGTCGCCGTGGCTGTTCCATCTGCTCCGCGGGAACATCGTCCGCCACACCGCGATGCCGACGAGCCCGGTCCCGTTCCGCAGCGTGCACGGCGGTCGCGCGCCCCACGCCCTCGACACGCCGCCCCCGACCCTGAAGCCCGCGCCGCTCGAGCCCGCGATGCGCTGAAGCAGGCTCCCGCGAGGCCGGCGGCGCGCGCGCTCCACCGCGACGCGCCGTCACTCCACTTTGGCGCGCTCCTTCGCGGCGAGCGCGGCGCTCAGGGTCCCGGATCCCGAGGCGGCGACGACCTCCTGGCCTTCCTTCGACAGCACGAAGCGGACGAACTCCCGCACCGGCGCGGCGAGAGGCTTCCCCGGGGCGCGATTCACGTACAGGTAGGTGGAGCGCGCGAGGGGGTACTTCCCGCTCGCCGCGTCCGCCTCCGTGGGCGGATAGGGCCGGTCGTCGGCACCGACGATGGGCACGACCCGGAACCCCGAGGGCTTCGTCCCGATGCGGCCGAAGCCGATCGCGGCGGGGTCCGCCTTCACGGCCGCAAGCAGCGCATCCAGGGTCTTCCGCTCCGCGACCGTCGGCTTGAGATCCCCTCCGGCCAGCACGATCTCCCGGAACAGCGCCGAGGGCGGCCCCTCCCGTGCCTCGCACGAGGCCGCGATGGGACGCGTGGCCCACTCGCCCGGGAGGCCCAGCTGCCCCCAGGTCTTCAGGTCCTCCGCGGCCTCCCGCTTCCGCGTGGGGGAGAAGATGGCCTCCACCTGCGCCGGGGTCAGCTGCGAGATCGGGTTCTTGGCGTGCACGTAGATCGCGAGCGCGTCGAGCGACACCCGGATCGCGGTCGGCTCGTGCTTCGCGACCCGAACGAACGCCTCGAGCTCCTCGGGCCGCAGGTCCCGGCTCCTCGCCTCGAACCCGCGAATCCCGCGCGCCAGCTCGTCGCCCGTGCCGGGCTTGGCCGCGATCTCCATGCCGAGCTGGGGACAGGCCTTTCCGAAGCCGTCCACCCACGCGACCACCTTCTCGCTCGTGCCCCCTTCGCCGTAGCCGTTCAACGGTCCCGAGAGTCCACCCGGCGGGCGGTACGGCGGGAGCTTCGGGTCGACCCCGGCAAGGCTCTGGCCGCCCTGCAAGGAGAGGGCGGCGAGGGCGAAGGCGGCGAGTCCGCGAAGGGTCGGCACGGGGATCGTCTCCCAGGAGCGCGTCGAAGATCCTCGACCCGACACGTCAAACGCAGGTCAAGACGTGGAGGAGGGGAGCGGCGGGGATCGTAACCGCGACGCGCGATCCGCCGCCCCCCCCGCCGCCCCCCCCATCCCGGGCGCGGCCCGGAATCCCGTGGCGTCCGGGCCTCTCCGTGCGTCTCCTTCGTGGAGCCCGATGCCCTCGATCCCCCCTCTCCCGCCGCCGGCACCCCCTCCGGACCGGACCACGGCCGAGCTCGTCCTGGCGGCGCGCACGGGCGACCGCGCGGCGTTCGGACGGCTCGTCGTGCGCTACGAAGGGCGCGTGCGGGCGGTCGCCCTGGCGCAGGGGTGCGATCCGGAGGGCGCCGAGGACGTCGCGCAGGACGCGTTCCTCGCGGCGCACCGGGCCCTGTCGGCGCTCGAGGACCCCGCGGCGTTCCCCGCCTGGATCGCCGCCATCGCGCGGAACGCGGCGATCTCGGCCCTGCGCCGCGCGGGCCTCGCCGCGTCGCTCGGCGGCGACCTCGACGCCCGGCCCGAGCCGGCCCACGAGGGCGCGCCGGATCGCG
>CAZJJQ010000657.1:0-2595 GCA_964546345.1 uncultured Planctomycetales bacterium | reverse complement strand
GCAGCGGGAACGTGTGGCCCGGCACGCCGCGCCGCACCCACGTGTCGAGGTGGTTGAGGCCCGACGCCCGGACCGCGACCCGCACCTGTCCCGGACCGGGCACGGGGTCGGGCACGTCCTCGAACACGAGCCGGTCCAGACCGCCATGCTCCCGGATCAAGACGGCGCGCATCGAGGCCCTCCCGCCCCGACGCCGGGGCCGCGGCGAAGGTAGCAGGGGCGCCCGCGACGTCGACCGGGCGGTCAGGTCCCCGTCCGCCGGCTTTCGGGTACGCTGACCCCCCCATGCCGAACCGCCCCGCCCCCGCCACGATGAAGGCCGCCGTCTACCACGGCCCCAACGACCTTCGCATCGAGAGCGTCCCCGTCCCCTCCCTCGGGGCCGGCGACGTCCTCGTCCGCGTCGCCGTCTGCGGTGTCTCGACCGGCGACGTGCGTCGGGTCCACGCCGGCCAGGGCCCGTTCGGCGTGGTCCTCGGCAACGAGATCGCGGGCACCATCGAGCGCATGGGCGCCGAGGTGGACGGCTGGCGCGTCGGCGACCGCGTGGTGGTGCGCACGACCCGCGGCGAGCCGGGCGAGGTCGCGACGGGCGGCGGCTTCGCCGAGCTCGTCCGCGTCCCCGCCGAGTTCGTGGACTCCGGCCTGGTGGAGATCCCGCGGGACGTCAGCTTCGAGGAGGCGATGTTCCTCGTCCCGGTGAACACCTGCCTGCGCGGGATCCGCCTGCTCGACCTCGACGAGGAGGACGTGGTCCTCGTGGCGGGCGTGGGCTCGCTGGGCCTCATCCTGCAGCAGCTCGCCATCCGCGAGGGCGCGACGGTGGTCGCCGCCGACCCGCTGCCGGGCCGCCTCGAGATCGCCAAGGAGCTCGGCGCCGAGCGCACCGTCGACCCCAAGACCGAGGACATGCGCGAAGCCTGTCGCGAGCTCACCGAGGGCCGCGGCGCCGATGCCGCCATCGTCGCCGGCGTGGGCGCGGGCCCCGTCCGCGACGCGATCCACGCCACGCGCACGCGCGCGAAGATCCTCCTCTTCGGCCATGCGGCGAAGGGCGAGGAGACCGCGGTGGACATCGGCGACGTCTGCCTCGACGAGAAGCACCTGATCGGCTCGCACAGCTGGAGCGAGGACGAGGCCGACGAGGCCGACGAGGTGGTCTTCCGCCGCGAGATCGAGCTCGAGAGCCTGATCACGCACCGATTCACGCTCGACCAGACCGCCGAGGCATTCCGTCGCGCGGGCGCCCGAGGCGACGACGTGGGCAAGGTCGTGGTCGTCCCCTCGAAGTAGCGGGGGGGGGGGCGGTACGGGGGATTCCTGGGGGCGGCGGGGGCGCGTTCCCTCTCCCTGCGGGGCGGGTCCTCGGTCCCTGCGGGGCTGGCCCTCATGGCCTGCGGGCTGGCGCTCGGTCCCTGCGGGGCTGGCGCTCGCTCGCGGCGGGGTCGGCCCCCGGCGCCCCCCCTCATTCCCGGGAAGGGCCGCGATCGTTACGCGGCCTTCTTCTTCCGCGCGAGGCCCAGGCCCTTCAGGGCGAGCTTGAGGAGCACGAAGAACGCCGCGAACGTCGCGAGCTCCTGCGGCAGGTTCTGGAAGACGCCGGCCCCGTCCTTCTGCCAGATCCATCGGGACATGGTGTAGGCGAGCAGGCCGCAGATCGTGTCGCTGACCCAGAGCAGGAACGGGCGGCGCATGGGGTCCTCCTACGCCCCCATCCTACGGGAAGGCGCACGGGGGCCGCGACCGGTCACAGCCTCGACGCCGAGAAGCCGCCGTCGAGGGGGAGGGTGACGCCGCTGATCCACCCGGCGGCGGGCGAGGCGAGGAACGCGACGGCCGCGGCGACGTCCTCGGGCGTGCCGAGGCGCCGGACGGGGGTCGCCGCGAGGACGCGGTCGAGGAAGACGGGGTCGGAGAGCACGCCATCGGTGAGCTCGGTGCGCACGTACCACGGCGCGACCGCGTTCACGGTGATGCCGGCGGGGCCCCACTCGCGGGCGAGGCCGCGGGTGAGCGCGAGGAGGCCGGCCTTCGCGACGGCGTACGGCGTCCCCGTGGGCAGGGCGGCGAGGCCGGCGACGCTCGAGACGTGCACGATGCGTCCCCAGCCGCGTGCGGCCATGCCCGGCATCACGAGGCGGGCCCACTGGAACGAGGCCGTGAGGTTGAGCGCGAGCAGCGCATCCCACTCCTCCATGCGGTAGGCCTCGGCGGCCTTGCGCACGTTGCCGCCCGCGCACGAGACGAGGACGTCCACGGGGCCGGCGGTCTCGACCCACTCCCCGACGGCGCGGGCCGAGCCCTCGCGGTCGGTGACGTCGAGCGGCAGGATCGAGCACTCGACGCCGAGCGCGTCGATCCGCGCGGCCGTGCGCGCGAGCGCCTCCTCGCCGCGCGCCACGAGCACGAGCCGCGCGCCCTGCTCGGCGAGCGCGTACGCGATGGCGGCCCCGATGCCGCGCGACGCGCCCGTCACGAGGGCGGTCTTCCCGTCGAGGCGGAGGTCGGCGCTCATGGGGACTCCCGGAGAGGGGGCGGAAGAGTAGCAGTACGGAGGCGGCGCAAAAACCCCTACTCCGCGTCGGATCCCCGGTT
>CAZJJQ010000656.1:0-2601 GCA_964546345.1 uncultured Planctomycetales bacterium | reverse complement strand
GCGCCCCGCGGGCGTGAGGTCGATGCCGCGACCGCGGCGACGCACCACGGGCGCGCCCAGGTCGCGCTCGAGCGCCCGCAGCCGATCGCTCACCGTGGGCTGCGCCAGCCGCAGGGCCTCCGCGGCGCGCGACACGCTGCGGAAGCGCGCGACGGCCAGGAACGCCTCGAGCTGCTCGTCGGTCATGCGACCAGGATACACCGCCGATGGCAAGACATGATTCATCGGAAATCCCGATGGATGAGGCGGCCCCGCGGCCGTCGATCGACCGTGCGTCTCGCCCTACGGTGGGGGCCAACCCCTTCGGAGGAGCCTTCCATGGTCGAGGACGCACGGCAGGTGTTCGGCGCGCGCGCCGGGTGGTACGCCACGAGCCAGGTCCACAAGGACCCGGCGGCGCTCGCCCGCCTCGTCGCCTGGGCTTCGCCCGCGGCGGACGCCCGCGTGCTCGACGTCGGCGCGGGCGCAGGGCACACGGCGTTCGCGTTCGCGCCGCACGTGGCGCACGTGATCGCGACCGATCCCACGCGCGCCATGCTCGAGGAAGCGCTGCGGATCCGGGGGGCGCGGGGGATCCCGAACGTGGACGTGGTGCTCGCCGACGCGCAGGACCTGCCCTTCCGCGACGGTGGGTTCGACCTCGTCACCTGCCGCCGGGCCGCCCACCACGTGCCCGACCTCGCGCGCGGGCTGCGCGAGATGCGGCGCGTGCTCCGCCCGGGGGGCCGGCTGCTCATCGACGACCGCAGCGTCCCCGAGGACGACCTCGCCGACGCGCTCCAGAACGCCCTCGACGTGCTGCACGACCCGTCCCACGTGCGCGAGCGGCGCCCCAGCGAGTGGCGGGCGCTGCTCTCCGACGCGGGCTTCCACCTCGAGCGTCTCGAGACGTACGAGGAGTCCCGGCCGTTCTCGTCGTTCACCGAGTCCGCGCGCCCGGACGACGTGCTGCGCCTCGAGGCGGCGGCCGCCGCCTGGGGGCCCGCGGAGCGGAAGGCCCTCGGTGCGCGCGACGTGGGCGGGGTCCTCCACACCACGCACTGGTTCGTGACCGTGCTCGCGAGGGCGGCGAGGAGCGGCGAGCGGCGGTGCTCGCGACGGGATGCCGGCGCGGCGGAGCGCCCGGGGGGGTAGGATCCGGCCCGACCGCCGCCGGGAGATCCTGCATGCTCGTGGCCCCCCCCCGATGACATCGGACGCGACCAACGGCGATCGGGACCTGTCCTACCTCGAGGGACGGCAGGCGTATCCGGGCGTGGACCTGGCGCCGGAGGCGTTCGCCGCAGCGTGGGACCGCCACGCGGCGGGACGTGGCGCACGGTGGGCCGCCGAAGGGCGCGGGGGCGGGCAGCCCCTCTCGGCCCGCGACCTGTATCTCGCCACCGCCTGCGATGTCGGTGTCCCCACGGCCTGGGAGACGTTCTGCCTCGAGTACCTGCCGCGCCTCCGAGGGCTGCTGCGCAAGCACGGGGCCACCGAGGCCGAGGCCGCCGAGGTTCTCGACGATCTCCCGGGCCTCCTCTGCGAGCGGCCCCCGAACGCGCCGGGCCATACCCGGATCGGCACGTACGACGGCTCGGGACGGCTCATCTCCTGGCTCTCGATCTTCTCCCTGCGCGCCGTGAACGGGCGTCGGCGTCCGCGGGCGGGACGCGCGGGCCAGGTCGGCGACGAGCTGCTCGAGGGGGCTACCCTGCGAGCCGCAGCCCCGAAGCAGGCCCTCGAGACCGAAGCGGTCGCGCGTTTTCAGGGCGCCATCGCCGGGGTCTGGTCCACGCTGACCCCGCGCGAGCGCCTCGCATTCCTCCTCAAGCACCGGGACCACCTCTCCGGTCGGGAGGTTGCGCGTGTCCTCGGCGTGGGGGAGCCCCGCGTCAGCCGCATCCTCGCCTCCGGCCTCGAGAAGATCCGCGCAGCGGTCGCCCGCGGCATCCCGGGCACCCCGCCGGGGTCCCGCACGCCCGACCGCGACACATGGATGGCCCTGACCGACGCACTGGAACGGCACCTGGCAACCCTGGAGGCCCATCCCCACGATCTAGGGGACGGAGCCCATGGCTGACGACGACCTCCTTCCCCCCGGCGACCAGGCCGCCCTCGACCTCCTCGCCACGGGGTTCGAGGCGTCGGCGGCCGGCGCCGACGGGCCGTGCCCGGAGGAGAACGAGCTCGCGTCGTTCCTGGACGGGACGGCGTCCGGTGGGGATCTGGCCTCCGTCGAAGCACACGTCGCCGCGTGTCCGGCCTGTCGCCGGCTCGTGGCGTCCATCTCCTCGGTCGAGGGGCCGGACCGCGGGGAGCTCCCGGAGGTGGGAGAGTTCGCCGAGGCCCGGGAGGGCGGCGTCGGGAGTGGGGGGGCGGCGGGGGCCGAGGCCGTGGTTGGCGGCTCCACGCTCGGTCCCTACACGCTCGTGCGCCGCGTGGGCGGCGGAGGCATGGGCGTCGTCTACGAGGCGATCCACCCCCAGCGTGGTCGGCGTGAGGCACTGAAGCGCATCCGCGAGGACCTCGGGGCCGACGCCGCGTTCGCCGCGCGGTTCGAGCGCGAGGTGAGGAGCCTCGCTCGCGTCGTGCACGACCTCGTGGTGCCCCTGTACGACT
>CAZJJQ010000655.1:0-2616 GCA_964546345.1 uncultured Planctomycetales bacterium | reverse complement strand
CGAGTACCCCTTGGCCCCGGATCCTGTGATCGACGGCGACACCTTGCGCCTTGCCCCGCCCGCGCCGACGAAGAGCGTCCGCGTCCAGGCGGTGGATGCGGAGGAGATCTTCCACGCGGGCGAGGAGCGGGACCGCGCCGCCGCGGACGCGGACTTCGCCGCGTACGCGGCCGAAAAGCGCGGGACCTCCCCGACCCCCGTGAAGTTCGGCACGCCGCTCGGGGAGCAGGCCAGGGCCTTCGCCACGCGGCTGCTCGCGGGCGTCACCCGCGTGAGGCTCGAGCGCGACGAGGAGGGGCGCGACCTCGACGGCCACGGCCGGCTGCTTGCGCACGTCTTCTTCGAGCGCGACGGAAAGATCGTGCTGCTCTCCGAAGAGCTGATCCGCGCAGGGCTCTCCCCCTACTTCGTCAAGTACGGACGGTCCAGGCGCTTCGACGCCCGCCTCCGCGCCGCGCAGGAAGAGGCCCGCTCCGCCCGGCGCGGGCTGTTCGGCTCGGAGGTCGCCCACTACCCGGACTACGACGAGCGCTTCCCCTGGTGGGAGTCCCGGGCGAGGCAGGTGGACGCCTGGGAAGCCGAGGTGCTCGCGCCCCCCGGGAAGCCCGACCACGTCCGGCTCGGCGTCGCGCGGGAGACGGCGACCCTACGCCCCCGCCTCGGGGCCCGCGTGACCCTCTTCGGCGCGCTCGACCATCTCCGCGCGGAAGGCACGCCGAAGCTCCTCTACCTCGTCGATGGGCCGCGCGACCCGTTCCCCGTCGTCGTGTTCGACGATGCGGTCTGGACGGCGCTCGACCTCGACGCCGTGGCGCGTCGATTCGTGCGGGTCACGGGCGTCCTGTCCGAGTACCGCGGTCATCTCCAGCTCAAGCTCGCCTCCGCCGAGGAGCTCTCCACACGATGAGTCCCGCCGCCCCCCGTCGCCCGCGGACGCGCCCCTCGCGCCCCCACCTCCTCTCCTTCGCCCTGGCCTGCTGCTCTCTCACCGTGGCGGGATGCGGGGAGGACGCCGATCCTCCGGGGGCCGCCGCGGCGGAGGCACGCAGGGCGCGTGCGGTGACCGCCGAGGCGATGGCCCTGGTGGCCAGCTACCCGGTGCGCGACGTCTTCGTGGCCTTCGTCCCGCCCGCGAGGGGGGGCGTCCCGTCCCCCCGACGGACCGAGGCCGAGGCGCTCGCGCGCGCGAGAGAGGTGGCAACCCGCCTGCGCGCCCCCGGCGCGAGCTTCGCGGCCATCGCCGCGGAGATGTCGGACGACCCCGGCACCGCGGACACCGAGGGCTTCGTCGGCTTCGTGAGCCGGGCCACCGGGCAGGATCCGCAGCTCGTCGCGAAGGCTGCCTCGCTGAAGGAGGGCGAGGTCTCCGACCCGTTCCCCGGCCGGGGCGGCCTCCACGTCACGCAGCGCCTCACCCGGGAGGAGGGGAAGGCCCTCGAGCGGCGCCTGTTCGCGCCGTACGAAGGCCTGCTCCTGCCGTCCGGCTCGCACCTTCGGGGGCTGCCCGCCTCCCAGACGGACGCCTGGGTCCGCGAGGAGGCGGCCCGGGCGCTGGCGACGCTGCGAGGAGAGGGCGCGTCCCTCGAGAAGCTCGCCGAGCCGATCCAGGGCGCACGGGTGCTGCGAGACGCCGTGCGGGGCAACCCGAGGCCCGGCTTCGAGGGGCTCGCGCGCGCGCTCCGGGCCGCGGAGCCCGGAGCCTGGCTCGAGCCGGTCGAGACCCCGGACGGGCTCGTGGTGGTCCGGCGGCTGCCCTACGTTCGCGCCGCCGCGCGTGGGCTCGTGATCACCCACGTGGGCTCGGTGGCGTCGCGACGCGTCACGCCGCGCCTGACCGACGTCGCGGAGCGTTTGGCGCGGGAGGCGAAGGCCCGCCTCGACAAGGACCCGGCCAGCTGGGACCGCGTGGTGGCGGAGTTCAGCGAGGAGCCCGGATCGAAGGACGCCGGGGGCTTCCTCGGCGACGTCGCCAACACGACGCCCGGCCGGCAGCCTCCCGAGATCGAACGCGCGATCTTCGCGCTCGAGCCGGGGCAGACCAGCGACGTGGTGGAGACGCGGTTCGGCTTCCACATCTTCCGCCGCGTGGACTGATCCACCACCGCCCGAACGCTGCGCGCCGCGTTCCGGTTTCGGGCGGTACCGGATCCGCGGAGGCACGGGCCCCGTCCCCCCGTGGCCGCGCTCCTCCTCCCCCCGCGCCCCCCACCTCGCGGAAGACCTCGCATCGGCCGGCGACCACCCTGGGGTAGAATCCCCCCCGGTACGACGCGGGTCGTGCCGGTCCCCGTCCCCGTTCCCGGAGCCGCGCCCTTGGCCACCCCTGCGAGCCTTCGCCGGATCGCCCGCCTCGCCCACACGCTCGAGCGCGACCTCAAGAACGGCGGGATGGGCCTGCCCTGGAAGGCGCTGTTCCGGACGAACGCGATCCTCACCCGCATCGTGGCCCACCTCGCCGAGCACCTGGCCCAGGAAGCCGAGGTGCACGCGAAGCCGGGGCCCCGCGTCCGGGAGCCGCTGCCGCGGCGCAACCGCGTCGGCGCGGACCTCGAGCTCGACCGCTAGCCCGACCTATTCATGAAGGACGAGGCCGACGAATGAGCCGATCGCACGGCA
>CAZJJQ010000654.1:0-2618 GCA_964546345.1 uncultured Planctomycetales bacterium | reverse complement strand
CTCGCGTGCCGGCGGCCGCCGGGACCGCGACGACGAGGACGAGGACGGGCCGCCGCGTCGCCGGTCGGCCCCCAAGAGCTCGGCGCCCGTGGCGCTGCTCGTCGGGGCGGGTGTCGTCGGCCTGATGGCGATCCTGTTCCTGATCCTCTCGCGTAGCGGCACGGGCAAGAACGCCATGGCGCTCCGCGACGCGAAGCAGATCTACGGCACGGGCAACGTCCAGGGCGCGCTCGATCATCTGGCCGCCTACGCCGATCCCTCCGACGTGGACGGCTACAAGAGCGTCCAGATCCAGATCGACACCTGGCGTGCGCAGCAGGCCGACGCGGCGGAGAGCGCCCGCGAGAACGAGGCGAACGCCGCCTACAACAAGCTCTACCGGCAGTACGTCGAGTGGTGGAAGACGAACCGGCCGAAGGACGAGTTCGGGGACCTCGTCCTCGAGTTCGTCACCCAGTACGAGGGGACGCTGAAGGTGAAGGAGCTGATGCACGTGGACAGCGACCCCTACCCGAAGCTCCGGGCCCTCCTCCAGAAGGCCAAGGACAAGAAGAACCAGGGGAAGTGATCCGAAGGGACGACCGCGGCCCCTCACGGTCGCGGTCGTCCGCGCCTACAGGATCGTCTTTCCGAACGCCGAGAGGATCAGCTCGACGCCGAGGCGGGCCGTCCGGTTGCCTTCGTCGAGGATGGGGTTCAGCTCGACGAGGTCCATCCCGAGCAGCCGTCCCGTCCGCGCGACCTTCTCGCACGCGAGGTGCGCCTCGCGGTAGGTGAGCCCGCCCGCGACCGCCGTGCCGACGCCGGGCGCGTACTGCGGGTCCACGCCGTCGAGGTCGAACGAGAGGTGCACCCCGGCCGTCCCCGTCGTCGCGCGGGCGATGGCCTCGTCGAGACAGACCGCGATCCCGCGCTCGTCGATCTCCGCCATGGTGAAGCAGCGCACCCCCGAGCGACGCACGATCTCCCGCTCCTCGCCGTCCAGGTCGCGGGCGCCGACGATCGACACGTGCCGCGCGTCGAGCGCCGGGGGGCCGCCGGCGAGCTCGACGAGCTCGCGCGGACCCTGTCCGAGGCACACGGCCAGCGGCATGCCGTGGATGTTCCCGCTCGGCGAGCTTTCGGGCGTGTTCATGTCGGCATGGGCGTCCACCCAGATCAGGCCGACCGGGAGCCCCTGCCGGCGGTGGTGGATCGCCTGCGCGGCGATCGAACCGATCGCGATGGAGTGATCGCCGCCGAGCGCGAGAGGCAGGTGGCCCTCCGCGAGCGCGCCGAGGGCCTTGTCGCGGAGCTCGACGCAGCACGCCCGCACCTCGTGCAGGTACTTCGCGTGCGCCTCCCCGACGGGGCAGACCTCGGGCTCCTCCACGTGCACGGCCCCGAGCTCGCTCACCTCCCAGCCGAGCGTCGTCAGCCGCTCGGAGAGCCGCGCCACGCGCAACGCGCTCGGCCCCATGTCCACCCCGCGACGGCCCGCGCCGAGGTCCATGTGGACGGCGACGAGCGCGACGCTCCGTCCCCCTGCGGGGGCGGGGTCCGACGACGACGGGGAGGGCGTGGGAGCGCGGGACGGCGGGAGGGCGGGGGGAGGGGGCATGGAGGAGGGTGGGGGCGGGGGGGAGGGAGGGCGCAGGACCGGAGATCCGGGCCGCGGCGGGAGCCATTGGACCAGGGGACCGCCGCCGAAAGGGCGGGCCGGGGGGCCCCCCCGATCAGCGCGGTGCGCCCGAGGGGCCGCGCTTGCGCGCGCTCGCGCGCGCGACCAGGCGGGCGAAGTCTCGCAGCGGGAGACCCGGGTGGGCGAACGCGTGGAAGTAGCCCCGCAGCACCCGCAGACGGTCGGCGCGGGTCACCGGCGCGCCGAGCGACGCGTCGAGGCGGCCGAGGTCCCGGGCGCGGCGCGTCCACGGGACGCGCCGGTCGCGCAGGCGCGCGCCCTCCAGATCGACCACGCAGAAGGCGGGACCTTTCGGGGTGGTGAAGCCGACGAGGTTGGCCGCCTTGAGGTCGCGATGGGAGACGTCCGCGTCGTGGAGCCGGCGCAGGAACCGTCCGAGGCGCTCGAGCGCTTCGCGTCGCGCAGCCGGGGAGAGGCGCGACAGTCGCGCGGGGCCGGTTCCCCCGACGCCGTGGACGCTCTGCCAGACGTCGAGAGGGTCGCCGCCCGGCGGACCCGCCATGGCGCTGATGCAGACGCCGGTGCCGGCCGGCGTCGCGGCGGCGAGCAGCGGCTCCGGGCAGGCCACCCCACGCACCCGCAGGGCGTACGCGCGGCGGAACGCGCGCAGGGCCCGAGGGGTCCGGAAGCGCTCGCGCCAGGTGGGGGAGAAGCGCTTCACCACCACCTCGGCAGGGCGCCCGGGAAGGAGGGCTGCGAACACCCGTCCATCGCTCTTGAGCGGGCGGGCGCCCGGGGGGGCCGTCTGGAGGAGGGTGGGAAGGAGGCCCACCCAGGCCGCCGGGGCGTGGGGCTCCGCACGCACGGAGACGAACCGGCCCCACTCGTCCCGGGCGACCTCGAAGTGGCGACCGGTGCGCGTCGCCCGGCGGGCGCGCGCCCGGCGCCGCGTGCGGGCGCGGCGGCGCGCGGCGCGCAGCACCGCGCGAAGGCGTCG
>CAZJJQ010000653.1:0-2618 GCA_964546345.1 uncultured Planctomycetales bacterium | reverse complement strand
ACGACACGTGGCTGCGGGGCGCGTCGGCCGTCGGGAAGCGCGCCGCGTGCGTGTGCATCGACCTCGCGGGCGACGACCGCTACGTCGGCCGCAAGGACCTCTCGTTCGGCGCCGCCCTCGGGGGCGTCGCGATCCAGTGGGACGTGGCCGGGAACGACCTGTACGATGCCGGGAACGCGTCGCTCGGGGCGGGGATCCTCGGCGTCGGCGTCCTCGTGGACGAGGGCGGCGACGACGTGTACCGGTGCAAGGACTTCGGCGACGGCGCGGGAGCCTTCGGCGTCGGCATCGCGATCGACGGCGGCGGCAACGACCTCCACCACGCCGACCTGTTCGGCCAGGGCTTCGCCTCCACGTGGGGGTGCGGCGTGCTGGCCGAGCTCGGCGGCCACGACGTCTACGACGCGGGCGGGGTGCACTCGGACGCCCCGCTGCATCGCGACCGCACCCAGTCCCTGTCGCAGGGGTTCAGCATCGGCATGCGCCCCGACGCGTCGGGCGGCGTCGGCGTCCTTGTGGACGTCGCGGGCAACGACCGGTACTCGGCCGACATCTACGGCCAGGGGGCTTCGTACTGGTTCTCGCTGGGGCTCCTGATCGACGACGACGGCAACGACACGTACCTGCTCGGGCACTACGGGCAGGGGGCGGGCATCCACCTGTCGGCGGGGATGCTCCTCGACCGCGCCGGGCAGGACCTCTACTACGACGAGTACGGCGTCGGCATCGGCGGAGCGCACGACTACGCCGTCGGGTTCCTCGTCGATCGCGGCGGGGACGACCACTACGCCGGCTCGGGCGGCAGTCAGGGGGGCGCGCTGACCAACTCGGTGGCCCTGCTGCTCGACGCCGCGGGCGACGACGGCTACACGGCCGTGCGCGGCGGCTCCCAGGGCTACGGTGGCCCCGCGCGCGACACCGGAGGCATCGGCCTCTTCCTCGACGGCGGAGGCAAGGACGTCTACTCCGAGCACGCGCGCGACGACGGGGTCTGGACGAACGAGCAGCTCGGTGTGGGGCTCGACGAGCCGACCCCGCCCGACGCGCCGACGACCGACCCCATGGGGGCCGAGATCACCCCCGAGGCGGCGAAGGCCCACGTGGACGAGAAGGGGCGCACCCCCGGCGCCGACGGCAAACCCGTGGACGACCTCGACCGGCTGTGGGAGATCGGCAAGCGCTGGCAGGTGGGGGACGAGCGGGTGATCGGGCCCATCGCCCGGGCCCGGCTCGTCGCGCTCGGCACGAAGGCGCTCGATCGCGCCGTGGAGCGCCTGGGCTCGAAGGACGGCCTCGAGCTCGAGTGCTGCGAGGCGATCTTCAAGGGATTCCCGGCTGCCGACGTCGCCGCGCGCCTGCTCGCCGCGACGAAGGCCGACGACCTCGCCGTGCGGCGGAGCGCCGTGCGGTTCCTGGGCACGCTGGGCTTCGCGGAAGCCGGCCCGAGGCTCGTGGAGCTGCTCGCGGATGCAGAGGTGCGTGGCCATGCCCTGCGAGCCCTCGGAGTGCACAAGCAGGCGCCCAAGGAGGTGCTGCCCTTCCTGCGTTCGCCCAAGGAGGCCGAAGGCGTCGCCGTCACGGTCTGCCTCGCGGCCGCGGGAGATGCGGCGTCCCTCGACGCCCTCGTCTCGGCGCTGTCGCCCGACACGGCGTTCCCCGTGCGGCTGGCCTCCGAGCAGCGGCTGGCGGGGCTCGGGGCGGCGGCGGTGCCGACGCTTGCGAAGGCGGCCGCGCAGGCCCCGAGCGTGCGTGCGCGGCGGTCCGCCCTGCGCGCCCTGAGCGCGTCGAAGAGTGCCGCGGCCCTCGCCTCCGTCGGCGCAGCCCTCGGCGATCCGGACCCCTGGGTGCGCGCGACCGCACGACAGGCCGCCGACGCGCTCGTCCGGGCGTTGCCCCCGGACGACACGAAGGGGCTGCGCGAGGCCCTCGAGGCCCGGCGGGCGGTGGAGACGGACCCCTTCGTGCGACGCCTGAGGTAGGCCGCCACGTGCGCCGTGGGGATGGAGCCTCGCCTCGGCCGTGCGACGATGGGGGCGTGCCGGCCGAGCGCCGAGGAGGTTCCGTGACGAGCTCTTCCCAACCGGGCATCGACGGGGTGTGCATGGTGATCCAGTACGCGAAGGACCCCGAGGCCTCCGCGGCGTTCTACCGCGACCAGCTCGGCCTCCGCGCGAAGGAGGTCTCCGCGGGTTGGGCCGAGTTCGAGGCCGGAGGCGGGGTCTCCATCGCCCTGACCCGCGGCCCGGCGATCCCTGCGACGCGCGAGGCCGCCCGGCCCTGGGTGGTGCTCGCCTGCCCCGACGTGGTGGGGACGTGGAAGCGGTTGCGGGCCCGCGGGGTGCGCTTCCTCACGCCTCCCGTGAGGGTGTACGGCGACGAGCTCACGACGGGGCTCTCCGCGGACCTCGAGGATCCCGACGGGAACCGCCTGTCGCTGCTGGGCTCGATCCCGACGAAGGAGCTGCCCGCGGACGGGAGCTTCCCGGCCGACTGACGCCGCGCCCCTCCTCCCCGCGCTCCCCTCCTCCCCTGCGGCCCCGCCGCGCCTACCGGCGGCGGCCGCGCGGGCCGTTCGGGCGCCGCGCCCCGCCGTGGGGACGGCGCTCGCCGATGCGGAT
>CAZJJQ010000652.1:0-2629 GCA_964546345.1 uncultured Planctomycetales bacterium | reverse complement strand
CCCGACATCGTCCTGGCCGACGAGCCCACGGGCAACCTCGACGAGAAGGCGGCCGCGGCGGTGCTCGAGCTGCTCGGTGCGCTGCACCGGCGCTTCGGGCAGACGTTCCTCATGGTGACCCACGACCCCCGCGCCGCCGCCGTGGCCGAACGCGTGATCCACCTCGACAAGGGCCGCGTGACGGGCGACACGGGACGGAGGCCCGCGGAGCCCGCCCCGGGGGAGGCGCCGTGATCGGCCTCCGCCTCGGGCCCTACGTCGTCCGCACGGTGCTCCGCGCGCCGACGCGCTCGGCGCTCACCGTCCTCGGGACCGCGCTCGCGCTGGCGCTCTTCGCCTTCGTGCGCACCCTCGAGGGCGGCGTGGAGGGCATCCGCGCCGCGGCGGACCGGCCGGTGCTGGTGGTGTTCCAGCAGAGCCGCTTCTGCCCGCTCACCTCCGTGCTGCCCCTCCGCTACCGGGGGGAGATCGAGCGGCTGCCCGGCGTGGCGGCCGTGCTCCCGACGCTCGTGTACGTGAACCAGTGCCAGAGCAACCTGGACCTCGTCACGATCCACGGCGTGGATCCGGCGTCGCTCGCGGGCGTGCAACGCCTGCGGGCGGTCGCGGGCGAGCTGGACGGCTGGGGCGACGCGGCGAACGGGGCCCTCGTCGGGAAGCGGCTGGCCGAGCGCCGGCGGCTGCACGTGGGCGACCGCGTCAAGCTCGGCAACGTGGAGGTGCTGGTCCGGGGGATCGTGGACGGGGACGGACCGGGCCTCGACAACGTCGCCTTCGTCCGGCAGGAGCAGCTCCAGCTCGCCCGGAAGCTCCAGGGGCAGACCACGCAGTTCCTCGTGGAGCTGAAGGACGGCGCCGACGCCGTGGCGCTGGCACACGAGATCGACCGGCGGTTCTCGACCGACGAGGCTCCGACCGACACGAAGTCGATGCAGGCCTTCGTGCAGGCGGCCGTCGGCGAGGTCGCCGGCCTCGTCACCTTCGCCCGGTGGCTCGGCTGGCTCGCGGTCGTCGTGGTGGTGGTGATCCTCGGCAACACGGTGTTCATCAGCGCGCAGGCGAGGGCCCAGGAGCTCGGCACCCTCGAGACGCTGGGCATCCCGAAGGCGGCCCTCGCGGGCGCGCTGCTGCTCGAGAGCCTGCTGCTCTCGATCGCGGGCGGGCTCCTCGGCACGTCCGCTGTGGTGCTCTGGTTTCACCTGATGCCCACGACGCTCGGCGTCGAGGGGTGGGGCATCGACTTCGACGCGGGCCTCCCCGTCTTCCTGGCCGGGATCGTCGCGAGCTTCGCCGTCGGGCTCGTGGCCGCCGTCGGCCCCGCGGTCGAGACGCTCACGCGCCCCCTCGCCGACGCGGTGAGGCCCGCCTGATGCTTCCCTTCCGCTACGCCCTGCGCAACCTGTGGCGCCGACGCACCCGGACCGCCCTCACCCTGCTCGGCGTGGCCCTCATCGCGTTCCTGGTGATCCTCACCACGGGGTTCGCCACGGGGATCGACGCCAGCGTGGCCGGCTCGGCCCGCGCCGACGTCGTCATCGTGGTCGGCTCGACCGGCGAGACCGACCTCACCCGGTCGTTCCTCTCGCTCGGCAGCGCGCGGCAGATCGCGGCGGCGACCCCGGGCGTCCTCGAGATCGACGGGCGTCGGGCGGCGAGCGTCGAGCTGCACACGACGACGCGCGTCGGGGACCGCATCGGGCTCCTCCGCGGCGTCGAGCGCGAGGCCTACCTCGTGCGTCCGTCGGTCGTCGTGGTCGAGGGGGTGGAGCCCCGCGGGCCCTTCGAGCTCATGGCCGGGGAGCTCGCGGCCGCGCGCATGGGCCTGCCCGACGAGGACCTCGCCGTCGGGCGGACGATCACGCTCGAGAAGCGACCGTGGCGCATCGTCGGGCGGTTCGCCGCCCCCGGGACGGTCCTCGAGGCCGAGCTGTGGGGCCGCCTCGAGGACGTCAGCTTCGCCACCCGGCGGGTGGACGTCTCGTGCGTCGCCCTGAGGCTCACCGATCCCTCGCTCTACGGCCGCGTGCACCTCTACGTCACGCAGAACGTGCGGCTCGAGGCCACGGTCGCGCGCGAGGCCTACGTCTACGGCAAGCTGCGCAAGAGCCTTGCGCCCATGGCGTCCCTCGCCTGGATCATGGCGGGCCTCGTGCTCGTCGGCGGCGTGTTCGCCTGCGCGAACACCATGTTCGCCGCCGTGCTCGCCCGCACGCGGGAGATGGGGGCCCTGCGGGCGGTGGGCTACGGTCCCCTCGCCGTCGGGGCCTCGCTCCTCGAGGAGTCCCTGCTCCTCGGCGCGATCGGCGGCGCGCTCGGCGTCGTCGGCGCGTCCCTCGTGGGGGAGATCGCCCTGAGGTTCCCCTCCGGCGCCTTCCGTCTCGACCTCGGGGGCGCCGTCCGCCTCGTGGGGTTCGTCGCCGCGCTCGGCGCGGGCCTGTTCGGCGGGCTCGTCCCCGCGGTCCGGGCGCTCCGTCTGCCGCTCACCGATGCCCTGGGAGGCAAGCTCTGATGCGCACGTCCGGGTCCCGTCTCACGGTCCTCGCCGCCCTCTCCCTCCTCGTCCTGCCCGCGTGCGGGAAACACGACGAGGGGAAGCCCTCCGCGCCGGCCACGGCGCCCGCACCCGGCG
>CAZJJQ010000651.1:0-2651 GCA_964546345.1 uncultured Planctomycetales bacterium | reverse complement strand
CCTGCGAGAGGTCCTGACACGGAAAGCCTGCAGCGAGTAGGTCGATGTGCGCGTCCTCGATCGAGAGGGTACGCACGTCGTCGTGTTGTCGGACACCGGGGAACCGTGCTGCGAGTACCGCTCTTGCAGCCGGATCGATTTCACAGAGGATCTCGGCTTCGTGGCCCGACCTCGACAGCCCGAGTTCGATCCCCCCGACTCCAGCAAACAGCCCCGCACAACGAAGGCCGCTTCGAGGGCGCATCCGCATGGCGACAGGCTCTGGGAAGGGGAATCTCGCCGTCGCGGTGGAGCCCGCTTCGGAGTGGGAGTGGCTGGTGGGGAGTCGGGCGATCACGGTGGATCTTCTGTGGAGCGTGACTCTAGGTGGACGGGGGGACAGCGTGAGGCGTGTCGTGGAGCGACTCCGCGCTCCCTCCCCCGCGCCCCCACCCTCCCTCGGACCCGGCTCTCGGGCCCGCGCTGCGCTCCTCGCGCCGACTGTCGGCGGCGCCCCCTACAGTCGGCCGGCACCCCCTCCGGAGGCTCCCCGTGGTCCGTCGCCGTGCCCCGTCCGTGTCCACCTCGCGGGTGGCGATGCCTCCGCGGATGGGCCGCGGAGCGGCGCCGGCCCCCGCCGCCCCCCGCGTTCCTCCTGCGACGACCGCTCTCCCTGCTCCCGCGGCGAGCCCCCCGCCGCCGCCGTCCGAGCCCACCGGCGACGAGGCCTACCGCGTCCTCCTCGGCCTGGCGCACCGCCGCACGGGCCGGATTCCGGCCGACCTGCTCGTGCGGCAGGCGATGCGCGCGGGCACCGGCGGCGGGTGGCCCGTCGAGAAGGGCGCGTTCGAGGCGATGCTGCGGCGCGTGGCCCTGGTCGCGAAGGACCGCCTCGCCGTCGCGAAGCGCCCCCGAGGACTGTTCGGCACGTATACGACCCGGCGCGCCCGCGGGGCCGCCCGTCCGTACGACACGCGGCTCGATGCCCTCGACCCGCTGCGCGCGAGCTGCGCGTGCGACGACTTCGTCCGCAATTCGCTGGGACTGTGCAAGCACGTCCTCGCGGTGCTCGAGGAGCTCGGCAGGCGCCCTCGCGCGTTCGAGGCGGCGCGGCGGAGCCCCGTTCCAGGGGTCGCGGCGCCGCGATGGACCTGGAATCCCCTCCGCCCGCTCACGGGCGCGGGAGACTGGATCGAAGGGCTGCGGCGGGTGGGGGCGGTGGGGGGGCGCGGGGGGGGGGGGGGGGGGCCGCCGGGGGGGGGGGGGGGGGCCGGGCGTCTGGACGGGCCTGCTCGGCCCCGCGTCGGGCGAGCCCGGGGCGCTGGCGGTGCGACCCGGGGCGTGGGCCGACCCGGCGGGGCGCGCGGCGCTGCTCGAGACGGTCGAGCGGACGTGGCGTGGCGCTCCGGGGGCCGTGGGGCGAGCGGACGCCGAGCCGGCCGTGCGGACCCTGGTCGCGGACGACCGACGGCGCCTCGCCGCGCGTCACGACGACCCGGCCTGGCTGCGCAGGGCGATGGCGTCGCTGCGGGGACTCCGGCGCCCGTTGTATGCGTATCAACGCACGGGGGTCGAGCGGTTCCTGACGGCCGGCCGTCTCCTGCTCGCCGACGACATGGGGCTCGGCAAGACCGCGCAGGCCATCGCGGCGTGCCACGCGCTGTTCGAGACGCGTCGCGTGAGGCGAGGCCTGCTGATCGTGCCCGCGAGCCTGAAGGGCCAGTGGGCGCGCGAGTGGGCGCAGTTCACGGACACGCCGCTCCGGATCGTCGAGGGCGACCCGTCCTCGCGCGCGGCGCTGTACCGGGCGGCGAAGCAGGGGTTCCTCGTCGCGAACTACGAGCAGGTGCTCCGCGACCTGCACCTGATGCAGGCCTTCGCCCCCGACCTCGTGGTGCTCGACGAGGCGCAGCGCATCAAGAACTTCGCCGCCAAGACGGCCGTCTTCGTGAAGCAGCTGACGCCTCGGCTCCGGCTCGTGCTCACCGGCACGCCCATGGAGAACCGGCTCGAGGAGCTCTCGTCGCTCCTCGACTGGGTGGACGATCGGGCGCTCGAGCCGATCTGGCGGCTGGGGCCGTGGCATGCCACGTACGACGGCGAGGGCCGGGGAGCCCAGGGCGTGCGCCACCTGGACACGCTGCGCACGCGCCTCGCCGGATGCCTCCTGCGCCGCGTGCGCCGCGAGGTGCTCGGCCAGCTGCCCCCGCGCACCGACACGCGCATCCCGGTCGAGCTGACCGACGAGCAGCGGGACGAGCACGATCGGCTCGACAAGCCGATCGCGGTGCTGGCCAGCCAGGCGGCGAGGCGTCCGCTGACCCAGCCCGAGTTCCTGCGGCTGATGGCGCTGCTCCTCACCCAGCGCGTCATCGCGAACGGGATCGCCCAGCTGCGGTTCGAGGCGCGGTGGCCCTCGCTGTGCAAGCTCGAGCGGCCCGACGAGGGGACGCTCGCGAGCCTCGGCGCCCCGAAGCTCGGCGAGCTGCGGGAGATCCTCCGGCAGGTTGCCGTCGATCAGGGGCGGAAGACGGTCGTGTTCAGCCAGTGGACCCGCATGCTCCGCCTCGCGGAGTGGGCGACGCGCGACGTCCTCGGCGACGCGGGCGTACGGGCCGTCTTCTTCACCGGTCGGGAGGGGGCGAAGGAGCGGGAGCGCAACCTGGTGGACT
>CAZJJQ010000650.1:0-2652 GCA_964546345.1 uncultured Planctomycetales bacterium | reverse complement strand
CGATCGGTCGGGAGCGCATCTCCCCCGCATCGGGGGGGAGCGGGACGCGTTCGACAATCTCTTCACACGCTCTGATCGCGCGAAGGCACGGTCGTTGCCGCGCCCCGCGCGCCCCGCGCGCCCCGGCCGAGGGAGGGCCTTCGTCCCGGGGCGGGGCGGGGGTTCGCGCGTGACACCCCCCCTCGGTGGCGGATACTGCCGACGATGACGGCTCGCCTCGACCGCTCCGCGGCCCCCGCTCGCCCCGCGTCCCCACGAACGGGGGCGACCTCCCGCCCGTTCGCGATCGCGGCCTTGCTCGGCGCACTGCTGCCGGGGTGCGGCGACCCCAGCCCGAAGGCGCCCCCCGCCGTGCCCGCCCCGGCCGCACCCGCGGTCCCGACGGCCACGCCGAACATCGTCTTCATCGACGTCGCCGGCGTGCGCTACGACACGGTCCACGGAGCCGCCGACCGCCCGGCCGCGCTTCCCACCTTCCAGGCGCTCGCCCAGGAAGGCAGCGACTTCCAGGCGGCGATCTCACCCGCGGCGTGGGAGACGCCCTCGCTCGCGTGCGTGCTCACGGGCCTCCTGCCCGACTGGACCGGCGTGAAGGGCCGGGCGGGGCGCGACCGGCCCTCCCTCATCCCCGTGATCGACACCCTGGCCGAGACCCTGGCGGGCTACGGCTACGACCGCGCGGCCTTCTCGACGAAGGCCCCCGACCCCGCCGGCGGCGTCCCCCGGACCGCGCGCCTCGACCAGGGCTTCTCCACCTGGAAGGAGAGCCCCCACGGCACCGGGACGGGCGCCGCGGTCCTCGAAGCGCTCGCGGAGCGGGCCTCCCGCGCCGCGTCGGCCCCCGCCGCCCCCCTCTTCCTCTTCGTGCACCTCGACGCAACGCTGCCCCCCCTCGACGAGAAGGCCCCCGCCGACGCCGCCCGCACGGCCTACGGTCGGGCCGTCGCCGCCGTCGCCCCCGCCCTCGAGCTCACCGTGGGCGCGGTGGCGAAGCACCTGCCGGGCGACACGCTCGTCTTCCTCTTCTCCGACCATGGCGAGGCGCTGGGCGATCGCCCGGGCTCGCCCGCCTCCGGCCGCGACGGCGGCGTCGCCGACGAGCAGATCCGCGTGCCCCTCGTCGTCCGGGGCCGCGGCTTCCGCAAGGGCGCCGTGTCCGGCTGCTGCAGCCTCGTGGACCTCGCCCCCAGCGTCCTCGAGGCGCTGGGCCTACCGCCGGCCCCAGGCCTCTCGGGCACGGCGCTGCAGCCGCTCGCCGCCCATCCGGCCGACCTCGGCCAGCCTCAGTTCGCGCTCGCGTGGCGCACGGGCACGGGCGTCGGCGGCCGCGCCGACCAGACGCTGTACGCCGTGCGCTCGACGAAGGCGAAGTTCGTCGCCACGTTCTCCGACCGTCCCCCCGCCTGGACCGAGGAGCTCTTCGACCTCGCCAGCGATGCCGGCGAGACGCGGCCTGGCGCGCCGTCCGACCTGCTCGCGTTCGGCAAGCCGTTCGCCGATCGGGTGGAGGCGCTCCGCGGCTTCCTCGGGGGCCGTAAGACGCACCTGACCGACCCCATCGTGGTGCCCTACGTCGCGGGCGGCGGAGGGCCGGGGCCGAAGTAGGCCGCGGCCGCAGCGAACGTCCGGGACGCGCGATCGCGGCCCGTCCACGGGAGGAGGGGGGCGGCGGGGGGAGGCGGGGCGCGGGGCACCCCCTCGCGGGGGCGCCCCTCCGACGCGGCGCCATCCGAGGGGTTGACCCGCTCCGTGGGGACGCGCTAGAAGATCCTCGGGAAGGATCTGGTTCGGCTCCCTTACGTGACCGCGACGCGGTCTCGCGCGAGAGAAGCCGGGCCTAGCCGTCGCGGGCCCGCGGAGCCTCGCGGTGAACGGATCCTTGCTGTCGTCGATCGAGCGCGCCCGGCGGGGCGATCGGGCCGCGTTCGACGAGATCGTGCTTGCGTTCCACGCGCCCCTCATCCGCTTCACGGGGATGGTGCTCGGGGGCGACGTCCACACGGCCCACGACGTGGTCCAAGAGAGCTTCGTCGCCCTCTTGGCCGCCCTACCGACGCTCTCCGAGCCCCGGTACGTCCAGGCATGGCTCTATCGCGTCGCCTACCGGCGCGCCGTGAGCTGGGCCCGCCGCAAGGGGCCCGGCGGGCGCCCGTTCTGCGACTACTCCCCCGAAGGAGACGAGCTGGTCGTTCCCCCGAGCGGTGCCCCCGGCCGCACGTGGAACGTCGGCGGCGCCTGGGTGCCCTCCGAGGACGTGACGCCTCGGCTCCGTGCGGCCCTTCGCAGCCTGCCGGCGCTCTATGCGGCCCCGTTGACGCTCTACTACCTCGAGAGCCTCGACCTGGAGGAGACGGCGCTCCTCCTCGGGCTCCCCGTGTCCACGCTCAAGATGCGCCTGCAGCGCGGGCGCAAGCTCCTCCGCACGCGAGTGCTCTCGAAGGAGCCATGGTTGCCGCTCAAGACCCGGGCGCGCCGCCCCAAGGTCCCGCCGTCCCCGGCCCTCCTCGCCGCCGAGACCGCACCGCCGCTCGGCCCTCCGCTCTCCCCTGGGCACGCCGCCGACGCGTCTCCGCACGGGTCGCCCCAGCACGATGCGCCGCAGCACGGGTCGCCACAGCAGGGGCCCCCGTCGGGGTGCGCGCCGTCGCCGCG
>CAZJJQ010000649.1:0-2653 GCA_964546345.1 uncultured Planctomycetales bacterium | reverse complement strand
TCCTTCTCCTCGAGCACCCCGACGACGAGGTGCACGCGACGTCCCGGGAAACACGCGGCGGTCGCCGCGCGCGCGGCCTGGGCCGACGCGGGCGTGTGCGCGCCGTCCACGATCACGGTGGGGTCGAGGAGGACCACCTCCATCCGCGCGGGCAGCGTCACCTGCGCGAGGCCGTGGGCGATCGCCGCGTCGGGGAGGCCGAGGGTGCGCGCGATCGCGACCGCGACGGCGGCGTTGCCCGCCTGGTGCGCGCCGGCCACGGGCAGCGTCAGGCGCAGGGGCGGGGCGCCGTCCGGACCGCGGACGCGGAGGGAGAGGGCGGGGCCCGGCCGCGCGTCCACCTCGTCCAGCAGCACCTCGCGGCCGAGGCGCGCGAGGGGAGCCCCGAGCTCCCTCGCGCGCGCCTCGACGACGCGCGCCGCGGGGCCGTCGAGCGGGAGGGCGGTCACGCAGGGCACGAGGGGCTTGAGGATGCCGGCCTTCTCGCCGGCGATGAGCTCGAGGGTGTCGCCGAGCACCGACACGTGCTCGAGCTCGACCGACGTGATCGCCGTGACGGCGGGGTCGCAGACCGTGGTCGCGTCGAGGCGGCCGCCGAGCCCGACCTCGAGCACCAGGGAGCGGACGGCCCGTGCGCGGAACGCGACGTGCGCCGCGGCGGTCAGGATCTCGAAGAACGTCGGGAAGGCGGGCGAGCCGAGGGTCGCGCGCAGGTGGGGGAGGAGCGCCTCCGTGGCGCGGGCGAGCTCCTCGCCGGAAACGGGCCGGCCGTCCACGGAGACCCGCTCCGTGAGTCCCTCGAGGTGCGGGCTGACGTAGAGGCCCACCGGGCCGCGGCCCGCCGCCCGCAGGATCGCGTCCACCATCCGGCAGGTGCTGCCCTTGCCCTTCGAGCCGGTGACGTGGACGGTCAGGGGGCCCCGCTGCGGGTCGCCGAGGGCCGTAAGGAGGGCGCGCATGCGCGAGAGGTCGAAGGCCCGCGGGAGGTCGGCCCGGGGCATCTTCTCCTCGTAGTTCGTCGTCGTCGCGAGGAGGTGCGCCACGTCGGAGAGGGTGCGGAGCCGGTCCGGGAGCATCGCGTCGAGATCGTACCGATCCGGCGGGCGGCGGGCTCCGTTACCCTGGTATCCTCGCGACCGCTCCGACCCGGTGCGATCGGGACCCATCCCCATGTTCGACGACCTCAAGCAGCGCCAGACGGGGTTCCGCCCCAAGGAGCGCGCGCGCCTGGTGACCTCGGTCGCCCTCCTGCTGGCCCTGGGCGGCTTCCTGTTCGGCGGCAAGGCCTGCGTCGAGAACCAGAACGTCGTCAAGCTGCCCACGGCCCCCGCGCCCGCGCCGAAGGCGCCCGAGACGCGACCGCTCGACATGGGGCCCCTCGCGGGGCTCCAGGCCACGCCGGCCGCGCCGGCGGCGTTCGACGCGGCCGCGCGCGATCACGTCCTGCGCGAGGTGGCGGGCGGGAAGGTGAGGCGCGAGCCCGACCGCGTCGCGACCCCGGCCGAGGTCGTCGCCGCCGACCCCCGCGAGGCCGTCGGCAAGACCTTCGAGGTCACCGGCACGGTCCGGTCCCTCGACAAGGAGGTCTTCAAGAGCGCCGCGAACCCGGCCTACGACCAGCTCTGGGCCTTCGCCCTCGAGGGGGCCGACGGGAAGAAGGTCGTCCTCGTCCAGCCCGGGCTGTCGAGCAACTTCGAGGGCGACAAGCCCGGCGTGGCGTCCAACGCGTTCGGCGCGCCCGCCCGTCTCGAGGACGGCGACTTCATCCGCGCGCGCGGCGTGTACGTGCAGCGGCGCACGGGGGGTGTCGGAGCCCTGACGCTCGACGAGCCCGTGCCGGTCCTCGTCGGACGGGAGTATCGCCTCTCGTTCCCCTCGCCCGACGTCCGCGAGAGCCTCGAGGCCATGAGCTGGCAGGGCGTCGCCGACCGGTCGTTGCCGGAGACCCAGTCGGTCGAGCACGAGGTCCCCCGCCAGATCGTCGCGTGGGCGAGGCTCCGCGGTCACGACGCCATCGCCGCCGACCTGCGCTCGGGCGCGCTCCCGTCGTCGCCCTGGGGCCGCGACGAGTTCCAGCGGTTCCGCACCGAGCTCGAGCAGGACACCGACTTCTCGCTCCCCGACCCGCGGACCTTCACGAACGGGGCGCGGGGCAAGGTGTGGAGCACCACGGGCATCGTCGGCGACTACCTCAAGGAGGACTGGGGCACGATCCCGAGCAACCTCCAGGGCGTGGACGCCCGGTGGAAGCTGTGGCTCCTCTCCGACTTCTACGGCAACGCGCTGCTGCTCATGGACAGCCCGTTCCCCCTCTCGGCCTTCGCCGGCGTCCGCTCCACGATGGAGCTGAAGGACGCGCGGCAGCGCGTGCGCGTCTACGGCGTGTTCGTCCAGACCTACTCCTACCGCCTGTCCGGGGCCGCGCGGCGCCCGGACCGCCCCGGCGAGATCAGCGTCCCCTTCTTCGTGGTCCTCCACATCGAGCCGATCCCGGATCTCCAGTCCACGCCGTTGTGGGAGAACCCCTTCTTCCTGGTGTGGGTGTCGCTCGCCGTGTTCGGGGCGGCCTTCTTCTTCGTGATGAGCCGCCTGGAGCGCAAGGAGGCGAAGGTCCTCCACGAGCAGGCGCTGCGCATCCGCCGGGGCGGTCGGG
>CAZJJQ010000648.1:0-2653 GCA_964546345.1 uncultured Planctomycetales bacterium | reverse complement strand
CTGACTCTGCCCCGTGCGTGCCGGCGGCAGGGCGGCTCGAGGAGGGTGGGGGCGCCGGGGGAGGGAGGGCCGAGCGAGCGGGTCGGAAAGGGTCCGACCGGGGTCCGCAGGCGCATAGGTAACGTCTCCCGGGGCGGCCGGGAGGGGACTCCCGATCGGCGGTGGCATCATGCGGCCGTGAGCGATGCCCCTCCCTCCAGCCGAGATCCCCTGCCGTCCACGGCGGTCTTCCCCGTGATCCATGCCGCGGCGGCCGGGGCCCTCGGGAGACCGGAGGACGACCCGGTGGCCGTGGAGGCTCCCCTCGAGATCCGGTTCGCGGGGAAGGCGGCGACCGTCCTCATGCGCACCCCCGGGGACGACGAGGACCTCGTCCGCGGGTTCCTGTTGTCGGAGGGGGCCATCACCGGCCCGGACGACCTGGTCCGCATCCGACGACCGGCCCCCCTGCCCGCCGGGGAGGCGGGCAACGTCGTGGACCTCGAGCTGTTCCCCTCTCCCGAGGGGCGCGAGCTCGACCGACCCCTCTACAGCTCCTCCTCGTGCGGGGTCTGCGGGAAGCGCTCCATTGCCTCCCTCGAGCTCCCCGCGCCCCCGCTGCCCCCGGGATTCCACGTGAGGCGTTCGGTCCTCGCCTCGCTTCCCACCCGCATGCGCGCCGCGCAGCCGATCTTCGACCGGACCGGCGGCCTCCACGCGTGCGCGCTCTTCGACGCCGAGGGGACGCTCCTCTGCCTGCGTGAGGACGTCGGGCGGCACAACGCCGTGGACAAGGTGGTCGGGTGGGCGCTCGAGGCGCGTCGGCTGCCGCTCCGCGACGGCGTGCTCCTGGTGTCGGGGCGCATCAGCTACGAGCTGGCGCAAAAGGCCGTGGTCGCGGGAGCGCCGGTGCTCGCCGCGGTGGGAGCGCCGTCCTCGCTCGCGATCGAGATCGGCCGCCGGTACGGGCTCACCCTCGTCGGGTTCGTGCGGTCGTCGGCGATGAACGTCTACACCCACGCGGAGCGCGTCGCCGACTGACGCGTGCGAGCCGACCCGATGCCCGACCTGCCCCCGATCGAGGTGCGTCGCCACGGCGGGGCCGGGCCCGAGGTCGTCGTCCTCCACGGAGGGCCCGGCGCCCCGGGTTCGGCGGCGGGGCTCGCGCGCGCGCTCGCCCGCGACGCGCGCGTGCACGAGCCGTGGCAGCGTCGCGCGGGCTCGGTGCCGCTGACGGTGGCGCAGCACGTGGCCGACCTGCGCGAGGTGGCGCCCGAAGGGGCGATCCTCGTGGGGCACTCGTGGGGCGCGATGCTGGCGCTCTCCTACGCGGTCGAGCACGGCGACCGCGTGGGTGCGGTCGTGCTCGTCGGGTGCGGGACCTACGACGAGGCGACGCGTGCGATCTACCGTCGGCGGATCGACGAGCGGCGGGGGCCCGAGGGGCGGGCGCGGCTCGAGGAGCTGCGTCGGCGGCTGGCCGCGGCGGCCGACCCTGCGTCGAAGGATGCGCTGCTCGCGGAGCTCGGCGACCTCGCCGATCGCGTCATGGCGTACGACCCGGTGCCCGACCCCGACTCCGAGGGCGCGCCCCCGCCCGACGCCCGCGGCCACGACGAGACCTGGCACGACGTCCTCCGCCGCCAGGCCGAGGGGCTCGAGCCCGCCGCGTTCGCCGCGATCGAGGTCCCCGTGCTCATGCTCCACGGCGACGACGATCCACATCCGGGCCCGGAGACGCGGGACCTCCTCCGGCGCTTCCTGCCCCGGCTCGAGTACCGCGGCTTCCCCCGCTGCGGCCACGTGCCGTGGGCCGAGCGCCACGCGCGCGAGCCGTTCCTGGCCGCCTTGCGCGCGTGGATCACCCCCCGCTAGCAGGCGCCCGCGACTCCCCCGGCGGGGGGACCAAGGGCTGGCGATGGGGGACGCCGGTTCGCTGCTCTTAGCGGCCCGTTAGCGCCTTCACGCCCTACCGTCTCCGGGGTCGGGCGGCCGCCGGGCCGCTCCGCGACCGGAGGCTGCCATGGACGATCTGCTCTACCTCGGCATCGGTCTCGCGCTGTTCGCCGTCGCCGGCTGGCTCGTGGGGCGAGGCTCCGACCGCCCCGTGGACGGCCGGCCGTGAGCCCCGTCGAGATCGTCGCGGGGGTGCTCGCCCTGGGGCTCCTCGTCTACCTGTTCGTGGCCCTCCTCGCCCCGGAGCGGTTCGAATGAGCACCCTCGGCTGGCTCCAGATCGCCTGCTACCTCGCGCTCCTGCTCCTGCTCGCGAGGCCGCTCGGGCTCTACATGGCCCGGGTGTACGCGGGCAGGCCGTGCGGCCTCGACCGCGTGCTCGGGCCCCTCGAGCGCCTCGTCTACCGCGTCCTCGGCGTGCGCGCCGACGCGGAGACGGGCTGGCGCTCGTACGCCGGCGCCCTGCTCACGTTCAACCTCCTGGGCTTCCTCGTCGTGTACGCGCTGCAGCGGCTCCAGACGGTCCTGCCCCTGAACCCGGCCGGGCTCGGCGACGTGTCGGCGCACTCGTCGTTCAACACCGCGATCTCGTTCATGACGAACACGAACTGGCAGGGCTACGCCGGCGAGTCCACCTTGTCGTACCTCACGCAGATGGTGGGGCTCGGCGTGCAGAACTTCGTCAGCGCGGCCACCGGCATGGCCGTGCTCGTCGCCCT
>CAZJJQ010000647.1:2441-2654 GCA_964546345.1 uncultured Planctomycetales bacterium | reverse complement strand
AACGGGCGCGGGGGGGACGTCCGGGGGCGCCGGGGGCGCGGGGGAGGGCGGCGGCGCCCCGGGGCGGGGATCGTCCGCGCGGGCGGGGGCCCGCACGAGCGCGAGCAGGCCTGCGAGCAGCAGGGCGATCGGCAGGAGCGCGGGCTTCCGTCGCGTCATCGGCGCCCTCCTCCGGGCTCCGTCACCCGTCGTAGGCCAGCCGGACGCCGAAGC
>CAZJJQ010000647.1:0-2431 GCA_964546345.1 uncultured Planctomycetales bacterium | reverse complement strand
GGAGCGGGCGGTGCCGGCGGCTCGGGTGGCGCGGCCGGCGCGGGCCGGGCCGCGAATGGGGCTCCGAGGAGGAGCGCGCTCGCGAGAAGGGCGCGGGTCCGTCGCTTCATCGGCACCCTCCCGGCGCGCAGGCGCTATCCGTCGTAGGCCATCCGGAAGCCGAAGCAGCCCATCAGGTACCCGCCGCCGATGCTCGGCATCAGGACGAGGTCGCCCTTGCGGATGCGGTCGGGCGTGGTGCGGATGTCGAGGACCTGCTCGCCTTCGCCCAGCACGCGTTCCATGTTGCCCTTGCGGACCCCGTGGTCGAGCGCGACGAGGTTGCTCGCGGCCGACATGTTGCCGTAGCGGTAGATCGTCCGGATCACGCGCTGCGGGGACATCCCGAGCTTGTCCGACAGGCCGTCGAGGATGCGGCCGTTCGCCTGGTGCGGCACGAGGCGGGCCGAGGCGAGCGTGGCGCGCAGGTCCGGGTGGTCGGCCTTCAGGTCCGAGAGCTCGTAGCCGAGCGTGCGGACCGTGCACTCCGACATGTTGTTCACGGCGCCGCGCAGGACGCTCGGACCGCCGTTCATCTCGATGAGGGCGCGCTCGACGAGCGCGTGGCTCGGCTTGTCCGGGCGCGGGGGGAAGCACCGGACCTCGTTCAGGCTGTTGGCGTTGCCGAGCTTGATCGTGTTCGGGCTGTACTCGAACGCCAGGTGGGGGGGCAGGACGCCGGTCCCCTCGGGGGCGTCGTCCGACCACGAGAGGATGGCCGCTCCGGCGCCGTCCGCGAACAGGATCGCCGTCAGGGGGTCGTGCCAGTTCAGCATCGGCTCGATCTTCTCGGCCGCCACCACCATGACGTGCCTCATCGCCCTCGAGGCGACCATGCCGTACGCGAGCGAGAGCCCGTAGATCGAGCCCGCGCACGCGCCCATGAGGTTGAACGTGGGGGTGCGGGAGGCGCCGAGCGCGTGGGCGAGCAGGCAGTGGTCGCCGGGGATCGCCTGGCTCGGGGTGAAGGAGGCGTACACGATCATGCCTAGGTCGGTCGGGGCGAGGCCGGCCTGGGCGAGGGCCTGGCGCGCCGCGATCAGGGCCATGTCCGAGGTCCGCCCCTCCGTCACCTGGAAGGGGCGTTCGTGGATGTGGGTGACGCGGTCCACCCAGGCGCCGAACGGCCCGGAGGCGGCCGTGTCGTAGCCGTGGATCCGACCCTCGAGCTCGTCGTTCGTGACGACGCGCTCGCCGACGGTGGAGCCCGTGCCCGTCAGCTGCACATGGGGGTTGAGCGTCGCGCGCACCGGGGGCTCCGGGAACGGCCGCAGGGTTCGACGCGGGGGCCCCGGCCGGAGGGGTCCGCCCCGGGAGGAGCCTACCCAGGGGGCAGGGGGAACCCCAAGCCGGGGCCTCCCCGCGCCGCCCGCAGGGGCGAGGCCGGCTGTCGGTTCGGGGGAGTAGCGTGGCGCGCCACGACCGCCCCGAGCGGGGGCCGGGGACCTTCCGCCCACCGTGTCCGACTTCGCCGACGCCCCTTCGCCACGATCCGCCGCGCGCGTCGCCACGGAGGCGCCGTCCGCGCCCCCTCCTCTCCCCGCCGCCCCACGCCTCCTCGTCACGGGTCCCCTCGGGGCCGGCAAGTCGCGCCTCGTCACCACCGCCTTCGACGCCGCCCTGGA
This sequence comes from uncultured Planctomycetales bacterium, assembly GCA_964546345.1. GTDB lineage: Bacteria > Planctomycetota > PLA2 > PLA2 > JAEUHO01 > JAYTCP01. The sequence continues at coordinate 767 of CAZJJQ010000647.1, read as the reverse complement.
GGCCCACGGCGACCGGGCCGCGCTCCTCCTGCTCCCCACGTACGGTCAGGTCGAGCACGCGAAACGGCTCGCGCTGTCCCGTCGCGACGAGCGCCGCGACTCGCGCGGCATCCTCGACGCGCCCTACGCCACCTTCACCTCCCTCGGGGAACGCGTGCTGCCCGACTTCCGCGTGCGGGGGCTGCCGTCGCGCATGGAGCGCGAGCTGCTGGCGGCCGAGGCCCTGCGTCGGGCCGCGGTGCCCGCGTTCGAGGCGGTGCGCGAGCGGGCGGGCTTCCGCGCGCGGTTCCTCCGGCTCGTGAAGGAGATGAAGCAGACGGGCCTCGATCCGGAGGACCTGCGCCGGCGGGCGCGCGAGGCCGGGGATGGGCTCGGGGTCGCGGCGCGGGAGCGGCTGCTGGGGTTCCTCGACGTGTTCGCCGCCTACGACGCCCTGCTCGCGGAGGCGGGCCTCTCCGACCACGAGGACGTCCTCCGCGGACTCGTCGCGGGGTTCCGTGCCCGGGGGCCGCGGGCGCTCGCGGGCGTGCGCTGCCTCGTGGTGGACGGCTTCGAGGACCTCTCCGGGGTCGAGCTCGCGCTCCTGCTCGCCGCGGCCGACGCGGTGACGGGGGCGGGCGGGCGCGTCCTCGTCACCCTGCCGCACGATCCCGCCCGCGCCGACCTCGCGCCCGCCACGGCCCGCGTGCGGGAGCGGCTCCTGCGGGCGGGGTTCGTGGAGCACGCCCTCCGGGGCTACCGGCGCTCGGCCGCGCCCGCCCTCGTGC
>CAZJJQ010000646.1:0-2667 GCA_964546345.1 uncultured Planctomycetales bacterium | reverse complement strand
CCGGCGGGGGGCGGGCCCCCCCCGGGCCCCGGCCCCCGGGGGGCGGCACCCCGGGGGGGGGGGCGCGGGGGGGGGGCGGGGGGGGCGTTGGGGGAGGCGCGGCCCGTCGCGCCGCGCGGCGCTCCTTCCGGCGTTCGATGCCGTGGAACACGACCGGGATCACCACCAGGGTGAAGGCCGTGGAGGCGACGATGCCGAAGATGAGGCTCCACGCGAGCCCCGAGAAGATGGGGTCCAGGGTGATCGGCCACGCGCCGAGCATGGCCGCGCCCGCCGTCAGCAGGATGGGCCGGAAGCGCTGGATCCCGCTCTCGAGGATCGCCTCGCGGAGCGGGCCCCCCGCCGCCCGTCGGTGGCGCATGAAGTCGATCAGGATGATCGAGTTGCGCACCACGATGCCGGCGAGCGCGATCATGCCGATCATGGCCGTGGCGGTGAACCACACCGGGTCCCGGTGGCCCCCGATCTCGCGGGCGACCACCCGGTCGAGCAGCCAGAAGCCCGGGAAGATGCCGATGGCGCCCAGGGGGATCGCGAGCATCACGAGGCCGGGCAGCGCGAAGGAGCGCGTCTCGACCACGAGGAGCACGTAGATCGCGAGCAGGGCGACGAGGAACGCGATCCCGAGGTCGCGGAACACGTCCACCGTGATCTTCCACTCGCCCTCGCCGGCCCAGTCGGCCCGGATCCCGTGGGGGAGGGGCGACGCGCGCAGGGATGCCTCGAGCGCGAAGACGGCCTCCGCGGGCGGCCGTCCCGCGACGTCGCCGAGCACGAAGACGACCCGCTCGAGGTCCTTGTGGTAGACGGGCTGCTCCTCGCCGCGCGTCACGAAGGCCCCGATCTCGGACAACGAGACGAGCGTGCCCCCCGTCCCCTCCACGCGCAGCCTCGAGAGCTCCTCGGCCCCGCTGCGGTCCGCGCGCGCGAGGACGAGCCTGAGGCGCAGGGACTGCCGCTCCCCGGGCTCGTGCACCGTCGCGGGCTCGTCGCCGGAGAGGCCGAGGCGGAGGGTACGCACCACGTCCGAGGTGGCGACCCCGTGCAGGGCGGCCTTCTCCTTGTCGAGCACGAAGTCGATCCGGGGACGCGCGGCCTCGGCCATGTCGTCCACGTCCACGACCCCGCGCTCGAGCGAGAGGCGGCGGCCGACCTCCCGCGCCGAGAGGACGAGGTCCTCGTAGCCGACGTCGGCGGGGCCGCGCACCTCGGCCACCAGGGTGGAGAGCACCGGCGGGCCCGGCGGCGTCTCCACGATCTTGAGCGCCGCGCCGTGGGCCTTCGCGATCGCCTCCAGGTCGGGGCGCAGCCTGAGCGCGATCCGGTGGCTCGCCTGGACGCGATCGCCCTTCGGGACGAGGTTGAGGCGCACGTCGGCGAGGTTCGGCGCCGTCCGCAGCCCGTAGTGCCGCACCAGGCCGTTGAAGTCGATGGGGCTCGCCTGGCCCACGTAGCTCGTGACGTCGGTCGCCTCCGGCACGGTGACGAGGAACCGCTCCACGTCGCGCACGGCGAGATCGGTGGTCTCGAGGGTGGCCCCCTCCGGCAGGTCGAGCACGATCTGGAGCTCGCTCTTGTCGTCGTAGGGCAGCATCTTGAGCGGCACCGCGCCGGACAGGGCGAGGAACCCCGCGCCGCCGAGCAGGGCGAGCATCCCGAGGTAGAGCACCCCCCGCGCGGCGCCCCGGTCGAGGAAGAGGCCCACGATCGCGCGGTAAGCGCGTTCGAGGAGCCCGCGCCTCCCCGAGGCGTCCGAGGCGTGGCCCCTCCCGTAGGTGGACCGGAGGATCAGGTGCGCCATCCAAGGGGTCACGGTGAACGCGACGAGCAGGCTCATGCCCATGGCCACGGGCACGTTGAGGGCCATGGGCCGCATGTAGGGGCCCATCATCCCGGTGATGAACATCATGGGCAGGAACGAGAGGATCACCGCCAGGGTGGCGACGATCACGGGCGGTCGGACCTCGTTCACCGCCTCGAGCACGGCCTCGAGGGGCGGCAGCCGCCTCCGCGCGAAGTGGCGGTGGACGTTCTCCACGTCCACGATCGGGTCGTCGCACACGAGGCCGAGGGAGAGCACCAGCGCGAACAGGGTCACGCGGTTGATGGTGAAGCCGGCGAGCAGGTTGACCAGGAGGGTGAGCGCGAACGTGATCGGGACCGCGGCGGCCACGATGAGGCCCTCGCGCCAGCCCAGCGCGAAGGCGACGAGCCCCACCACGGTGACGATCGCGAGGAGGAGGTGGACGAGGAGCTCGTCCACCTTCTCGTCGGCGGTCTCGCCCGTGTCCCGGGTGACCCGCAGGCGCACGTCGGACGGGAGCACCTCGCGCGCGAGGCGCGCCGCGCTCGCCCGCACGGCCTCGGCGACGTGGACGGCGTTCGTGCCCTTCTTCTTCGAGAGGGCGATCGTCACGGAGGGAAAGGCGCGTCCGGGGGCGACGCCCTCGTCCGCCGCCGCCCGGGCGCCGAAGGAGATGCGCGTGTGCACGCGGGCCTCCTCCGGTCCGTCCACGACCTGCGCCACGTCGCGCTGGTGCACGGGGCGGCCCTCGTGGGCGCCCACGACGAGGGCCTCCGCCTCGCGGGCGTCGCCGACGAACGGTCCCGCGGCGACCGCGACGCGGCGGTCGCCGCGATCGAACCCGCCGGCGGTCAGTGCGGCGT
>CAZJJQ010000645.1:0-2681 GCA_964546345.1 uncultured Planctomycetales bacterium | reverse complement strand
TCCCGTTGGCCCGCGCGGCGACGACCGTGCTGGCCGCGCCCACGGACGCGATGGTCGCCGAGGCGATCTTCGGGTCCCCGGCCGAAGCCCATGCCGCGACGGCCGCCCTCGCCGCGGTGCTCGCGCGGGGGGCGCAGGTCTGGCTCGTACCCCCCCGGCCCGAGGGTGGCTCGAAGGAGTACGCCCGACGCAGCCTGGAGGCGTGGGTCGCGGCGCGGGCCGCCGCGACCACGCTCGCCCCGTCCGACACCGACGCCCCCCGCCCCCGGCCCCGGGGCCGTTGAGCGCCGCCGTGGGCGAGCCCGGGTCCCGGCCCCCGTTCGAGCGGCACGTGGTGATCTGCCAGGGCACCTCCTGCAGCGAGCGGGGCCAGGGGCTCCCCGCACGGGCGCTGCGTGACGCGCTCTTCGAGGCCGGGCTCCAGGAGCGCATCCGCGTCACACGCGCCACCTGCCTCAACCTCTGCGCGCTCTCGCCGAACGCCGTGGTCTACGAGGCGGGCCCGGGCGCGGCTTCCGGCGGCGCCTGGTACTGCGGCCTGACGCCCGACAAGGTCCGGCGCATCGTGGCGGAGCACCTGGCAGGCGGCCCCCCCGTCGGGGAGCTGCTCCACCGATGGACCGACCCCACGGGCCTCCCGCCGGGATGACGGGGCCGCGCGCAGGGGAGGCGGAGCTCTCGAGGTGGCGGGGTGCCTGGGCCGAAGGCCCAACGGGCGGAGGAACGCGGGAAGAATGTGCGGGAAGGCGACGTCCCCATCTCTCGGAGGGGCCTGCATGAAACCGGCACCGAAGTCGTCCTCCACCGTGGGCTGGGTGGCCGTCGCCGGGTGCGTCGGCCTGTTCGTCGCCGGCGCGCTCTGGCTCGCGAGAGGGCTGCGGAACGACGAGCGCACCTCCGGCGTGTCGGCCCCGCCCCTCGCCGGAGGAGGGGACGCACGCGGGGATGCCGGTGCGGGGACGCCGGCACCGACCTCTCCGCCACCGTCGCTCGCGACCGCGCCCCGGCCCCCGGCGCCCCCCCCTTCCCACGGCACGCCGCCCCCCGGCGCTCCTGCGGCAGGCTCGACGCCTGGTGCGGCGCCACGCTCGGGGGCTGCGGGTCCAGGAGACCCCGCGGCGCCTCCTCCCCGGCCGGGGAGCCGTGTGTCCGGCCTGATCTTGGACCCCGATGGGACGCCCGTGGCCGGCGCGACCGTGTGGGCGGGGCCCGCGGGCGACGCGAAGCGCGGGCGTGTCTACGCGAGGACGCGGGCGGACGGCTCGTACCTGCTCGAAGGCCTGCGCGCGGGCCGATGGCTCGTGGGGGCGAATCGGGCCGACCGCACGACGGAGGTCGGGACCGTGGAGGTCTCGGGCTCGAACGACCTGGAGGTGCCGGCGCCGAAGGGGGAGCTGCTTCCTCCCTCGTCCGTCTGGCTCGCGGGCACGGTGCGCGTGCTCGGGCCCGACGGCCGGCCCGTTCCGTTCGCCCAGGTCGCCGTGCTCCTGCCGCCGTCGCCGGAGCGGGGTCCCCCGGCCGCAGGCTTCGCAGGATTCGCCGAGTTCGAGGACGGCACGTTCCACCGGGGCACGCCCGAAGCGGTCGGCACGACCTACCTCGTCTTCGCGGCCGCCCCGTCGCCGGGCGGGGCACGCCTGGGCTACGGTCCGGGGCGGTTCGTGGCCGAGAAGCCCGCCGATGGGCAGGTCGAGCTGCGACTGGACGTGGGACCGACCCTCGAGGGTCGCGTGGAGGACGAAGGGGGGAACGGCGTGGCGGGGGTCCCCGTCGAGGCCTATTCCCGCGAAGCCGTGGTCGGCGGAAGGAGCACGCCCCAGCTGCCCTTCGCCCTGGACGCAACCGTCACGGACGCCTCGGGCGCGTTCGTGCTCCGCGGTGTGGACACCGGGCCCGGGATCGTCGTCGCGCACGGCACCTCGGGATTCGTCCGTTCGGTCCCGCCCGCGACGGTGCCCGGCGGAGCCCGCGGCGTCCGGTTCGTCCTGCGCAAGGGTGTCGAGGCCCGCGTGCTCGTGCTCGACCCGTCCGGCGTGCCGGTGGCGAAGGCGAGCGTGGACGCAGGCGTGACGTTCCCCCTGCCCCAAACGGACGACGATGGCGTCCTGGTGCTCACCGGCCTCGACCCCCTGGCGTCGCCGCCCCTGCGCGTCACGCCGCCCTTCTCCCGAGCGGACCTGCTGCCGTGGTCGCTCCAGGCCTGGAGACCCGCCGACGTGACGGTGCGCCTCGGGCGTGGGCATCACGTGAAGGGCCGCATCGTCGGCCCCGACGGGACCTCGGGCGTTGTGGGCGTGGTGCAGCGGCGGGGGGAGACCGGATGGACGCCGCTCGCGGCCTCGCAGCGCGACGGCACGTTCGAGCTCCGGGGCCTCGGGGAGGGTCCCTGGACGCTGCGCGCCGCGGGCCTGGCGGCCGCGTCGCCCACGGGCCCGGAGGTGGTGGTGACGGACGAGACCGCCGAGGTGCGTCTCGTGCTGCCCGAGGCGGCGCCCGGTCCGAAGTAACGGGGGCGCTTCGCGAGTCCGTCGGGGGGATCGGAGGGGGGAAGGCGGTCCACCAGGCTGGCGGGGGTGTCGGCGCCCTAGGACCCGGGTGGCCCCGTTCGGGGGCGGATGGCGGTGAGCCTCCATGCGCCTCGGAGCGCACGACGGGCGCCGCGTCATCGATCGCTCTGGGAT
>CAZJJQ010000644.1:0-2682 GCA_964546345.1 uncultured Planctomycetales bacterium | reverse complement strand
CGCGTGGGCGGGGTCCTGTGGACGCGGGGCGGGCCCGGCCGCCGGGATCGGCGCGGCGGCGGCGGGGGGCGGGGCCATCGCCGGGGGTGCGACCTCCAGGGGAGGAGGGGCCACCGGGGCCACGGCGACGGCGTCCGGCACCACCGGAACCTGGGGACGGTCCGCCGGAGGTGTGGGGGGGGAGACCACGACGGGGGCGGGGGCGGGCGCGGGCACCGCGGGGGCGGGGGGAGGAGCAGCCACCGCCGGGGGAGCGGGCGGCACGGGGGAGGGCGGGATCGGAGGATGCTCCCGGAGGGCGGCCACCGGCGTCGCCGGCCCTGGCGGGGTCGCGGGGGACGGCGCCTCCAGTCTCGCCGGGCTCTGCCGAGGGAACGAGGCCAACGGACGGCGACCGGGGCCCGGCGCGACTCCGGCCCGTGCGGCCTCGAGCTCGCGCTCGAGGAGCGGCCCTGACAGCTGGTCGTAGGCCTTGACCGTTCCGTCCGCCCCGATCACGTACGTGGTCGGGTAGGTGAACACGCCGTACCGCGTCGCCGTCACTCCGCCCCCATCGACGGCCACGGGGAAGGTGAACCCCGTGGAGCGGAGGTAGGACCGGACGTTGCTCGTCTCGTCGTAGGCGAGCGCCAGGAACTGCACGCCCCGGGGGGCGTAGCGCTGATAGAGGGCCTGGAACTCCGGCAAGGACCGACGGCACGCGGGGCATCGCGTGAACCAGAACTTCAGCACGACGACCTGGCCGCGATACGCCGAGAGCGACGAGCCGGTCGCGATCCCCTGGATTCCCTCCTGCACGTAGATCTCGGGGGCCCGCTGGCCCGTCAGGTCGTTGCCCTCCGCCCGCGCAAGGGGGGCCGACGCGAACAACACCAGCGCGGGGACCAGGGCCCAGAGAGAGGGGCGTCGCATCGGCGCGGGGTCTCCAGGGAGCGGGGGCCGGTCGGGTCGTCGGGGACCGGCGTACAAGGGGGGCGATGATACGAGGGCCGGGGGCCCGAGGCGCGCATTTGGCCCGTGGTGCAGGGCCCAAGGCTCGGCGCGGGGCCGTCGCCTCCCCCTACGGCGAGAGCAGGCTCCGGGCCACGGAGGCCACGCGCTCGGGTGTGATCCCCAGCTCCTGGAACAGCCTCGGCCCCGGGGCCGACGCCCCGAAGCGATCGATGGTGACGGTGGCGCCGTGCCCGCCGAGCCAGCGATCCCACCCGAAGGACACCCCGGCCTCCACCACGACGCGGGGCACCCCCGGGGGGAGCACTTCACGTCGGGTCGCCTCGGCCTGCGCCGCGAAGCGCTCGAGGCAGGGCGCGGACACGACGCGGGCGCTCACCCCTTCGGCGGCCAACCGGTCCGCGGCCGCCAACGCGACGCCGACCTCCGACCCCGTGCCGATGAGCACCACCTGCGGCGTCGGCGAGGTCTCCCGGCGCACGACGTACGCGCCGACGGCCACGCCCGCGAGCCCCGCCTCCCGCGGCCGTGGCAGCGGGGCGAGGTCCTGCCGCGACAGCGCGAGCACGACCGGTCCCTGCGTGCGCAGGGCGAGCGCCCACGCCCCCGCGGTCTCGACGGCGTCCGCCGGCCGCACCACGAGCAGCCCGGGGATCGCGCGCAGCCCCGCGAGGGTCTCGACCGGCTGGTGGGTGGGCCCGTCCTCCCCGAGCCCGATGGAGTCGTGCGTGAGCACGTACGTCACCGGCAGCCCCATCAGCGCCGCGAGCCGGATGGAGGGCCGCATGTAGTCGGCGAAGACGAGGAAGGTGCCGCCGAACGGCCGCACGCCGCCGTGCAGCGCGAGCCCGTTCATCACCGCGCCCATCCCGTGCTCGCGCACGCCGTACGCGAGGTTGCGGCCGCCGTACGCGCCGCGCTGGACCTCGCCGCCCCCCGCGATGGTCGTGCCGTTGCTGCCCGCGAGGTCCGCGCTGCCTCCCACGAGCGAGGGCACCGCGGCGGCGAGGGCCTGGATCGCCTGCTGCGAGGCCTTGCGCGACGCGACGGGCTTCCCGTCCGCGCCCACGGCCGAGAGCCTCGCCTCCAGGTCGTCGGGGACACGGCCGGCGAGGGCGGCCTCGAACGCCGCCGCCTCCGCCGGGTACGCGCGCCGGTACGCCTCGAAGCGCCGGGTCCACGCATCCCGGCGCGTCGCGGCGCGTCGGCCGGCCTCGAGCATGTGCGCGCGGACGTCCTCGGGCACCAGGAACGTCGCATCGGCGGGCCAGCCGTACGCCTGCTTCGTGAGCGCGATCTCCGCGGCGCCGAGGGGCTCTCCGTGCGCCTTCGGGCTGTCCTGCTTGTGCGGGCTGCCGAACCCGATGTGGGTGCGGTGGATGACGAGCGTCGGGCGTCGGGTCTCCGCACGGGCCTCCGCGGCGGCGGCCTCGAGCCACGCGAGGTCGGCCCCGTCCGGCGTGCGCAGCACGTTCCACCCGTACGCCTCGAAGCGCCTGCCGACGTCCTCCGTGAACGAGATCGACGTGGGACCGTCGATCGTGATGCGGTTGTCGTCGTAGAACACGCACAGCTTGTGGAGGCCGAGGTGGCCCGCGAGGGACGCGGCCTCGCTCGCGACGCCCTCCATGAGGTCGCCGTCGCCCGCGATCACCCACGTCCGATGGTCCACGATCTCGTGCCCGGGCCGATTGAAGCGCGCGGCGAGCAGGCGCTCCGCGAGCGCCATGC
>CAZJJQ010000643.1:0-2682 GCA_964546345.1 uncultured Planctomycetales bacterium | reverse complement strand
CGCGCCGAGACGCCCGCCCCCGCCGGCATCCTCTGCGTCGAGCGGGGCGACGCGGTCCCCGAGGCGCTGCGGAACGGCGCCGACGCGCCCGTGGTGTTCGCGACGGACGCCGCCCACGTGCCCGCCTCCGCCAAGGTGGTCTTCCCCCTGCCCACGTTCGCCGAGAAGGACGGCCTGCTCGTCAACGTGGACGGCCGGGTCCAGGAGGTCGCCCGCGCCCGCGGCGTCGGCCCGCGCGACCTGCGTTCCCCCGCCGACGTCCTCGAGGAGATCCTCCTCGAGCTCGACCCGGCCGCGGAGCCCCTCGGCCGCGAGGGCGCCGTCGCCGCGATCCGCGCCCTGCCGGCGTTCTCCGGCACCGAGTTCCCCGCGCTCCGCCTCGCGCCCGCTCCCTCGCGGACCGTCGCGGCGCCCCCGTCGAGGACCCGATGAGCCCCGCCCTCGCCGCCTTCCCCGCCGACGTCACGTTCGGTGCGGTGCTGCTCTCCCTCCTCAAGGTCCTCGCCGTCGCGCACGCGCTCCTGATCCTGGGCGCGCTGCTCGTGTGGGGCGAGCGCCGCGTCGCCGCCCTGATCCAGGACCGCGTGGGCCCGAACCGCGTGGGGCCCGCGGGCCTCCTGCAGGCGCTCGCCGACCTCGGGAAGTTCATCTTCAAGGAGGACGTGGTGCCGGGCCACGTCCACAAGTGGATGTACATCCTCGCGCCGACGATCAGCCTGATCCCGTCCATGATCACGTTCGCCGTGATCCCGTACGCGCCCGGCATCCAGATCGCGGACCTCAACATCGGCGTCCTCTACGTCCTGTCCGTCGCGAGCCTCGGGGTGTACGGCATCACGCTCGGCGGCTGGGCCAGCAACTCGAAGTACGCCCTCCTCGGCGGCGTGCGCAGCAGCGCCCAGATGATCTCCTACGAGATCTGCATGGGCATCTCGATCATCGGCGTGCTGCTGACCGTGGGCAGCCTCCACCTCGGCACCATCGTCGAGTGGCAGGCCTCCCACGGCTGGTTCGTGTTCCACCAGCCGCTCGCCTTCTTCATCTTCCTCGTCGCGTCCTACGCCGAGACCAACCGCCTGCCCTTCGACCTTCCCGAGGCCGAGACCGAGCTCGTGGCCGGGTACCACACCGAGTACTCGTCGATGAAGTTCGCCCTCTTCTTCCTCTCCGAGTACTCGAACATGATCGTGGCGTCGTCTCTCGTGACGACCCTCTTCCTCGGCGGGTGGTCCTTCTTCGGCCTCGAGCGCCTCGGCTGGGGCGTGGGCCTCCTCTGCTTCGCCGTGAAGACCCTCTTCCTCCTGTTCGTCTTCCTCTGGATCCGCTGGACCCTGCCGCGGTTCCGGTACGACCAGCTCATGGGCATCGGCTGGAAGTGGTTCTTCCCGCTCTCCCTCGTCAACGTCCTGGTGACCGCGGCGTCGGAGGCGTTCCACGTGCCCGGGCTCGCGTACGTGGTGCCGGTGCTGCTCGTGGGCCTCGGCGTCCTGGCCGCCGTGATCGCGCAGCGCCGCGACCCGGGGCCGCCGCCCGAGCTCGCGACGCGCCCCGCCGCCCCCTCCCCGAGGTGACCCCGTGGCCATCACCGTCAAGCCCATCCCCCGCCGGAAGACGACGCTCAAGGAGCGCCTCTACGTCCCGTCGATCCTGTCGGGCATGGGGATCACGATCCGTCACTTCTTCCGCTCCCTCGCCGGCCACCAGGTCACGATGCAGTACCCGGAGGAGCGGTGGGAGGTGAAGGACAACTACCGGGGGGCGCCGGTCCTCGTGAAGGACGACGAGGGCCGCCCGAAGTGCGTGGCCTGCAGCCTCTGCGAGTACGTGTGCCCCCCGAAGGCGATCTACATCGTCCCCGGGGAGCTCGAGGCCGGGAACCCGGTCGAGCGTGGGCCCTCGGTCTTCAACATCAACATGCTCCGGTGCATCTTCTGCGGCCTCTGCGAGGAGGCGTGCCCGGAGGAGGCCATCTTCATGTCGAAGGAGTTCGAGCTGTGGGGCGAGCAGCGCTCCGAGCTCGTCCACGACAAGGAGACCCTGTACGCCCTGGGCGGCGTGCGGGCGGACCCCATCAAGAAGTGGTCGCACAAGTAGGCGGGACGTAGAAGCGCGGGCATCGCGGTCGCCGGGCAGGGCGGACGCGGTCACCCGGAGGCGCGGCGCCAGCCCAGGAACCCGGACCCGATGGACCAGATCCTCTTCTTCGTCTTCGCGGCCGTGGCGGCGGCCTCCGCGCTGGTCGCCGTGACCCGCAAGAACGCGGTCGCGTCGGCCTGCTGGCTCGTCGTCATGTTCTTCGGCCTCGCGGCCGTCTACGTCCTGCTCGAGGCGTACTTCGTCGCCGCGGTGCAGATCCTGGTCTACGCCGGCGCGATCATGGTCCTGTTCCTGTTCGTGATCATGCTGCTCGACCTCCGCTCGGCGGAGCTCGCCGCGCACTCGGGGCCGAAGCTGCGCCTCGTCGGCGTCGGACTCGCGGCGCTCCTCCTCGTGGGCCCCCTCCACGTCCTGCGCGACGCGGCCGGGAGCGCCAAGGTCGCCGACCGCGTCGCCGCGACGCTCCACAGGCCGGCCCCTCCGCCCCCGCCGCCCCCTGCCTCCCCGGCGCCCCCTCCGCCCGGCGAGGAGCCGGCCCCCGAGGCGCCCGCCGTCGTGCCGCCGGCGCCCCCGCCCGTCGCCGTC
>CAZJJQ010000642.1:0-2683 GCA_964546345.1 uncultured Planctomycetales bacterium | reverse complement strand
CTACGCGTGCGACCACTGCATCGACTGGGAGATCCTCAACAGCGGGGTCGCCCACGACGACGCGGTCCTGCGGGCGTCGCTCCGCGCCATGACGGAGGCGGGGCTGCGGAGCGTGATCCTGATCGGCGGCGGGGAGCCCACCGTGTACCCGGGGTTCGTGCCGTTCGCGGGGTTCCTCAAGGACCTCGCGCTCCAGGTGGCCGTGGTGAGCAACGGCAGCCGCAACGACCGGCTCCTCGACGTGATCGGGCGCTTCGACCGCGACGACTGGATCCGCCTCTCGCTCGACGCGGGCACCGACGCGACGTTCCAGCGCATGCACCGCCCGAAGCGGCCCGTCACGCTCGACGAGATCTGCGCGGGCGTCACGCGGATGAAGGCGCGCAACCCCGCGCCGCGCGTGGGGTTCTCCTTCATCATCACGTGGCAGGGCGCCGCGCGTGGATTGGGCGCGCCGGTGGTGGAGAACCTCGACGAGATCCCGCTCGCCGCGCGGCGGGCCCGCGACGCGGGGTTCGACTACCTGTCGCTCAAGCCCTTCCTTGTGCGGCGCGAGAACGGCTCCGAGGTGATGGACGCCGCGCAGGGGGTGGACGCGCTCGACCGGGTCGTCGCGCGCATCCGGGCGCGCGTGGACGAGGCGAAGGCGCTCGCGTCGCCCACGTTCCGGGTCGTGGAGAGCACCAACCTGCGGGTGCTCGAGTCGGGCTCGTGGCGGGAGCTGACGCGGCAGCCTCGCACCTGCCACATGCAGGCCCTGCGCCAGGTCCTGACGCCGCTCGGGCTCTACAACTGCCCCGCGCACCGCGGCGCGGAGAAGGCGAAGATCGCGGGCAAGGACGCCTACGCCGGCCCGGAGCGGCTGGCCGCCACGGCGCAGGCGACGGCCGCGATCCTCGGGCGCTTCGACGCGTCCGTCGAGTGCCGCGAGGTCACCTGCCTCTACCACGGGGTGAACTGGTGGCTCGAGCGGGCCGTGAACGACGAGGAGGGCCTCGGCGCCGCCGACGTCGGCCCGGACCTCGGGGACGCGTTCCTGTGAGCGGGCCGGGCGCGCCGAGGCCGTCGAGGGACGTGGTGGACCTCGAGATCGTGGAGGATCGCACGCGGGGCTCGCGCGCGGACGAGGGCTTCCTGCGCGTGCGCCGCCTCGTGCTCCGCAACGTGTACGCCGACGGCGGGCGGAGCGAGGCCTATCCGTGCGACATCGTGTCGCGGCTGCGGACCGACGCGGTGGCGGTGGTGGTGTACGAGGTCGGGAAGGGGGGGGCGGCGGGGGCCGGGCGCCGGACGGTGCGCGTCGCGCTCAAGACCGGGTTCCGCGCGCCGATCTTCTTCCGCCGGCGACAGGCGCTCACGCAGCCCGACGCCCGGCTCTACGGCGCCATCGCGGAGATCGTCGCGGGCATGCTCGAGCCCGAGGACCTCGGGCCCGACGGGGTCGATCGGCGCGCCTCGCACGAGTGCCTCGAGGAGGCGGGCATCGAGGCGGCGCCCTCGCGCCTGGAGCCCCTCGGCGCGGAGTCGTTCCCGAGCCCCGGCGTCGCGGACGAGAAGGTGCACTTCCGCGCGCTCGAGGCGCGCCTGGACGAGCGCGGGGAGCCCCTGGGCGACGGGAGCGCCATGGAGGAGGGCGGCGGGGTGGTGGTCCTGACCGTCGAGGAGGCGATCGAGGCCTGCCGTGCGGGCGGGATCCCCGACATGAAGACGGAGCTCGCGCTCCTGCGCCTCTGCGACCGCATCGGGTACCTCCCCGGCCTCGGCCGGTTCGTCGAGGAGCTGCCCGGGGAGCTCGCGGCGGCGTGGCGCCCCCTCGGGGTCGAGCGGCGGCCATGAAGGCGGCGCGCGGGCGGGTCGTCCCGGAGTCGGAGCTTCTCGAGGCGCTCCTCGCCCAGCGGGCGGCGGGGCGCCGCGTCGTGTTCACGAACGGGGCGTTCGACCTGCTGCACGTGGGGCACGTCCGCATGCTCGCCGAGGCCGCGACCCTCGGCGACGTGCTCGTCGTCGCGGTGAACGGCGACGCCGCCGTCCGGGCGAGCAAGGGACCGGGCCGGCCCGTGGTGCCGGCGGCCGAACGCGCCGAGCTGGTGGCCTCCGTGGCCGGCGTGGACCTCGTCGTCGTGTTCGCCGACCGGACCGTGGACCGCCTGCTCGAGGCCGTGCGGCCGGACGTCCACGCGAAGGGCCGCGACTACGCGGAGGGAACCCATCCGGAGGCCGCCACGAACCGCCGGCTCGGGGTGTCGATGGCGTTCGTCGGAGATGCGAAGACCCACGCCGCGAGCGACACCGCGGGGCGGCTGCGGGCGCCGGAGGCGTGCCTCGACCTCGTCGAGGAGCCGTCGGTGCCGGGGGGGCGCGGCCTCGCGCTCCGGGGGCGGCGACCGTTCCTGGCCGCGCACGGGCTCGGCGAGCTCGAGGAGCTGTTGGACACGACGCTCGGCACGGTGGTGCTGCGGCATCGGACGCGCACCGTGCGCAGGATCGAGGTCTCGGGCGAGGTCGTGTACGTGAAGGCCGAGCGGCCGACGCGCAAGGGGTCCGAGGCGGTCGCCGAGATGGGGCACCACCTGGCGCTGCGCGCGGCGGGCTTCCGCGCGCCGGAGCCGTGGCTCGCGCTCGACGCGAGGTCCGCCGACGGTCGTGCGGCCTCGGTGCTCGTGACGCGCGAGGCCCGCGGCCC
>CAZJJQ010000641.1:0-2691 GCA_964546345.1 uncultured Planctomycetales bacterium | reverse complement strand
CCGCACGACCGCCCCGATCACCTCGAGGTCCCGCGGGCCCCCCGCCTTGCCCGGCGACGGGACCGACCTCCGGGCCGCCGGGGAGGCGGGGGGCCGCGCGTCGGGTCCGGGGCCGCCCGTCGCTACCGCTGGTGGATGGGGAGGTAGTCGAAGGGGATCGAGAGGATCAGGATCGCCACGGCCGTCGAGAACGTGGACGTCGAGCCGATGTTGCTCTCCCACCGCGACTCCTCGGGGGCGCCCGCGGGGCCCGGGACCCGGACCTCGAAGCTCAGGAGGTCGCGGCGGACGCGCTCGTACCAGCTGTCCCAGCGGGGCGCATCCGTGCCGCCGACGTTGTACATCGCCTGGGCCGCGTAGTAGTTGCCGTAGTAGTAGAAGTAGTGGCGCGAGTACTGGCCGGCCACCTGGGCGTAGTTCCGTTCGAGGTAGGCCACGGCCTGGGAGATGGACGGCGGAGGGTCGCGGTCCATGCCGCGCTTCGAGAGGTAGGCGCGCAGCTGCGGGTCCTCGTAGATCCCGGCCTGGAACAGGCAGCACACGCCCGCCGCGGTGAGGGAGAACGAGGAGCGGTTGCTGTGGGTGCTCCGCGGCTGGTAGAAGAACGCGCCGACCTCCTCGGGGGCCGCGAGGCTGTCGGCGGTGATCGCGCTCTCGATCACGTAGCGCAGCGCGGCGTCGATGGTGGACTGCTTCACGCGGATGCCGACGTTGCGCGCGGCGCGCAGCGCGGTCATCTGGCACACGGTGACGCTCATGTCGCTGTCCACCGCGCCCGGCACGTAGCGCCATCCGCCCGTGGAGTTCTGGCACTTCGCCGTGAGCTCGATGGCGGCCTGCAGCTTCTCGCGCAGGTCGGGGGCCTTCGACATGCCGTACACCTCGGCGAGCGCGAGGGTGGCGAAGGCGTGGCTGTACATGCGGGTGCCGTCCGCGGCGATGAACCCGTCGGTCGCGACGCGGGAGAGGAGGAACGAGACCGCGCGATCGACCACCGCGCCGTACGGGCCGCGGCCCGGGACGTGGCCCGCGGCGATGAAGGCGAGGATGCCGAGCGCCGTCACCCCCACGTGATGGACGTTCTGCTGCCCCGGCGGGACCGCGTAGTCGTCGTTCACCTTGTTGCCGGCGTCCGACGTCCACGAGCCGTCGGCGTTCTGCGTGCGGGCGAGGAAGCGCAGGCCGCGTTCGATGGCCGCCCGGGTGGGAGCGTCCATGAGGGGCTTGCGGGCGCGGTCGTCGGCGCGGCCGTCCCTGGGGGCGAGGAGGAGCCCGACCGCCGCGAGGGCGAGAAGAGGCAGGAACCAGGGGAGCACCCGTCGCACGCGCGGACTCTAGCACGGGGCCGCGGAGCGGGGGGGGAGCCCCGCGCCCGGCTCCGACCGCGCCCGACGCCGGTGGGGCCGGCCCCCGGCCGAGACCCTACCGCCAGAGGCCGTAGGCCCGGTCGCCGGCGAGGACCAGGGCGCCGTCGCGCACGGCCGCGGACGGCAGCCAGCCCGTCAGCCCGGCGGCGTCGATGCGGGCCAGCTCGGCCCCGTTCCTCGCGTCGATCACCACGGTCTGGAACACCGGGGTCGAGCCCCTGCCGGCGGGACGCGGGCTCTGGACGACCACGAGGGTGTCGCCGCTCTGGAACAGGAGCCCGGCGTTGACGCGGCTGGCGAGCGGGGTGGTCCACACGGCGCGACCGGTCTTGCGATCGAACGCCGACAGCGTCGCGCCGGCGCGTTCCCGTTGGAGCGCGTACAGACGGGCGGCGTCGAGCGCGGGCACGCTGGGCGCGAGGAGGGCCAGGCCGCCCGTCACGGCGGTCGTGGCCCGCACCTCGCCGCTCCCGAGGGCGAGGGTCGTCATCCGTCCCTCCTCGTCGAGGACGACGACGTCGTCCCCGAGCACCAGCAGGTTCGAGATCCGCTGGTTCGCGGCGCCCTCGAGCGGGCGCGACCAACGCGTGACGCCGGTCGATAGATCGTGGGCCTCGATCCGGACGACGCGGCCGTTCCGGCCCGCGGTGAGGAGGGTCTTGCCGTCCGCGAGGCGCGGCGGCGGCTCGATCCATCCGTCGCCCGCGACGGGGAGGTCGCGGATCCGCTCGCCGGTCAGGAGGGAATGGATCGTGACCGCCTGGGCGAACCCACGGTTGGTCGCCTTGCGTCGCACGAGGGCGGCCCCCTCCTCGCCCACCACCAGGGAGTCCACGGGGTCCCCGGGGAGCTCCCGCTGCCACAGGACGTCCGACGTCAACGGGTCGAGCGCGAGGAATCGGGCGCTCGTGAAGCGACCCGGCTCGCGGGCGACCACCAGGACCTGTCCCATGCCGGCGTCGAGCGCCGCGGCCACGCCGCCGAGCTGACGCTTCCACCGGACCTCGCCGGTGTCTGGCTCGACGGCGAGGAGCTCGTCGCCGCGCGCCACCACGAGCACGTCTCCGGCCAGCGCGACCCGGTCCACGGACGCCCAGGGAAGGCGCCATCGGGTCGTGCCGGCGGCGGGATCCAGGCAGACGAGCCCCGAGCCGTCGTCCACCAGCACGGGGACCGGCACGACCGCGGTCGCGGCGGCCGCGATCTCGAGCACGCGCACGCTGCCCGGCGTCGGCACGTCCAGGGCCTCGAGCAGCCGCTCGGTGAGGGGGGGCGAGAGGGGGCGCTCGGCGGGGCGGGGCGCCGGCGAGCCGAGGCGGCCCCG
>CAZJJQ010000640.1:0-2693 GCA_964546345.1 uncultured Planctomycetales bacterium | reverse complement strand
GGGGGGGGGCGTGACGCCTTCCACGATTTCTTCACAGCCTCTCAACCGAGGATGCGGAGCTGCTCGCCGACGCGCTTGAAGGCGCCGAGGATCGCGTCCAGGTCCTCGTCGGTGTGGGTCGCCATGTAGGAGGTGCGGAGGAGGCTCTTGCCCTCCGGCACGGCGGGGGGCACCACGGGGTTGACGAACACCCCCTCCTCAAACAGGCGGCGGTTGAAGTCGAACGTGGCCTCGTCGCTCCCGATCACGATCGAGAGGATGGGGGACCCGTGGTGGATCACCTCGAACCCGAGATCGTCGAAGCCCGCCTTGATGCGGCGTACGTTGCGCCACAGGCGCTCCCGGCGCTCGGGCTCGGCCTCGATCACCTCGAGGCAGGCGAGCACGGTCGCCACGTTGCCGGGCGGCATGCTGGCGCTGAACACCACGGACCGGCTCGCGTGCTTGAGGTAGTCGATGACCTCCGACGAGCCCGCCACGAAGCCGCCGATGGTGGCGAACGACTTCGAGAAGGTGCCGACGACCAGGTCCACGTCGGCCTCGATCCCGAAGTGCTCCGGGGTGCCGCGACCGTGGGCGCCGAGCACCCCGACGGCATGGGCGTCGTCCACGAGCAGCCTCGCCTCGTGGCGGCGGGCCAGCGCGACCATCTCGCGCAGGGGCGCCAGGTCGCCCAGCATGGAGAAGACGCCGTCCGTGACGATCAGGCGTCCGCCCTCGCAGGGCGTCTCTCGGAGCAGGCGTTCCAGGTCCTCCACGTCGTTGTGGCGGTACTTGACCAGCTTTCCGAACGCGAGCCGGCACCCGTCGATCAGGGAGGCGTGGTTGTCGCGGTCGCCGAAGATGAGGTCGCCCCGCTGGGCGAGGGCTCCGACCGCCCCGAAGTTGGTCTGGAAGCCGGTGCCGGAGGTGATGCACGCCTCGCGGCCGAGGAAGCGGGCCAGCCGCTCCTCGAGCTCCTCGTGGAGCTCGAGGGTGCCGTTGAGGAACCGGCTTCCCGTGCACCCCGTGCCGTAGCGGGAGATGGCGGCCCGGGTCGCCTCCACCACCTGGGGATGGTGGGTGAGGCCGAGGTAGTTGTTCGAGCCCGCCATGACGAGACGACGGCCCCTCACCTTCACGTGGGTGCCGAGATCGGTCTCGCCGATGGCCCGGAAGTACGGGTAGAGCCCCGCGTCCCGCAGGAACTGCAGGCGTTGGACGGTCGGCGTGCCGCGGAGCTTCTCGAAAAGGTCCAAGGAGGCCTTCCAGGGTGCACCGGCGCCGGCAGGGGCCACCCCGGAGGGGAGGCGTGCACCGGGGTCGGGGGGATGCGGGATGCCGGACCGCCCCGGCGCCCTACCGAGGGGCCATCCTAGGGACCCGGGCCGGGGAGTCAACCTCGGCGGCCGGGATGGGGAGCGGCGCGCCGCCCACCCGCCCGTAGACTCCCGCGGCGAGGCGCGGGCCGCCCGTGCCTCCGTCTCCCCGGAGCGTTCATCCCGCATGCTCGTCCTGGTCACCGGTGGCGGGGGATTCGTCGGCCATCACGTGGTCCGGCGCCTGCTCGCAGAAGGGGATCGAGTCCGTTGCCTGCTCCGTCGTCCGGGAGTGCCGGAAGGGCTCCGCGGCCTCCCGGTGGAGGTGGTGGTCGGAGACGTCACGCGCCCCGACTCCCTTCCGGCCGCGCTCCTGGGGGTGGAGGAGGTGGTCCACCTGGCGGCCCGCCTGACGGCCGCGTCCGAGCGGGAGATGTTCGAGACCAATGCGCGCGGCACGTACCACCTGGTCGCCGCCGCGTGCTCGACCCCGACCGTGCGGCGGTTCGTCCACTGCTCGTCGCTCGCGGTCTGCGGTCCGAGCGACGGCGGGGCCGGGGTGGCCGAAGACGGACCCTACCGGCCCGTCACGTGGTACGGCGCCTCGAAGGCGTTGTCCGAACGCATCGTCCTCGCTTCGGCCGGGAAGGGGCTCCCCGCGGTGGTGGTCCGCCCGCCGATCGTCTACGGCCCCCGGGATCGGGGCCTGCTCTCGGTGTTCCAGGCCCTGTCGAAGGGCTTCCGGCCCCTCCTCGGGGCGCAGCCGAAGGTCTATTCCTGGGTGTTCGGCCCCGACCTTGCCGACGCCCTCCTCCACGTCGGGCGCCATCCCGAGGCCCTCGGGCGTGTATGGTTCGCGGCCCACCCCGAGCCCGCGACTCTCGAGCGCTTCCTCGACCTCGCCCTGGCGGCCCTCGGCCGCTCGGCCCGGACGCTGCGCCTGCCCGTGTCGTTCGTGCGGCTCCTGGCCGGTGCGTCCGATCTCCTGGTCCAGCTGACGGGGCAGCCCGGCATGTTGACCCGGGACAAGGTGCACGAGCTCGCCCCCAGGGCCTGGGTGTGCGCGACCGACCGGGTCACCCGGACGCTCGGCTGGCGGGCGGCGACCTCCCTCGGCGAGGGCGTGCCCGAGACGGTGCGCTGGTATCGCGAGCACGGGTGGATCTGAGCTCGGCCCTCTCGGAACGACGGAGCGGCGCGGAGCACCGATCGAAGGGGATCCCGCCGACGGGGCCGCTGGATGGCTCCTGGCTCGACTCGGGACCGAGGACCGCAGGTCCCGGTGACACGGAGGCGGCGTGGGTCTCGGCGGACGGGGCCTGGGCTCGAGGCTGACCGCGCGTCGGAGGCGGCCGCCGAGGCCGCGAGGCCGCCCGCGCTGGAGAGCGTCGGGCC
>CAZJJQ010000639.1:0-2698 GCA_964546345.1 uncultured Planctomycetales bacterium | reverse complement strand
CGGTCGAGCTGGGCCTCGGGCAGGGGGTAGGTGCCCTCCTGCTCGATGGGGTTCTGCGTAGCGAGCACGAAGAAGGGCGGCGCGAGGGTGTGCTTGACGCCCCCCACGGTCACCTGGCGCTCCTGCATCGCCTCGAGCAGGGCCGACTGGGTCTTGGGGGGCGTGCGGTTGATCTCGTCGGCCAGGATCACGTTGGCGAAGATCGGGCCGCGCAGGAACTTCAGCTCGCGCGTGCCCGTCGCCTTGTCCTCCTGGATCACCTCGGTGCCGGTGATGTCGGCGGGCATCAGGTCCGGGGTGAACTGGATGCGGTTGAACGTGAGCGAGAGGCTCTTGGCGAGCGTCGAGATGAGGAGGGTCTTGGCCAGGCCGGGCACGCCGACCAGGAGGCAGTGCCCCCGGGCGAACACCGAGATGAGGAGCTCGTCGATGACCTGGTCGAGCCCGACGATCGCCTTGCGCAGCTCGGTCTTGATCCGCTGATGGGCCTCCTTGACGCGGGCGGCGGCGGCGACATCGGACGGCGCGGCGGCGGGAACCGGCTCGGGCATCGGCGATCTCCGGGTCGAAGGGCGCATTGAAGCATGGCCCCCCCGGGGGGCGGGGGAGGCGTCCCGCCCACGGCGGACGGGGGGAACGAGGGGCCGCGAGGGGGCCGAAGCGGAGACGGAGGACCGTCCGCCCGCGCCGCTCCGGCCCCCGCCGCCCCCCCCGTTCCCGACGAGGACCGACCGTCCCGGGTTCCTTCGGCGCCCAACGCGAGGACGGCCCCTCCCCGGTGGGCCGGCTGCCGCGCGGTGCGCGGCCGGGCTCTCCGTCAGGGCACGCGCCAGAAGGAGATCGAGGTGGCGTTCACGGCGACCAGCCCGCGTCCGGGGATCGGGATCAGGTTCCCGAACGGCCGCTCCTCCGGTCGGAGCAGGTCCCGCAGGTCGGTGGGAATGGACGGCAGGTCGAGGAAAGGAAGGTCGGAGCCGTCCTTCAACCGGTAGCGGGCGATCCCTGACGCGGTCGGCACGTAGACCTCGCCCTGGGTCACGAGGGCGCGTCCGTACGGCTCCGCCGGGCCGCCGCCCGGGAGCGCGCGCTCCCACCGCACCGTGCCCCGCTCGGGATCGAGGCCCACGACGCAGGTGTGGGGCTCCCCGGGCGCCGCGTAGCCCTGGCCCACGGCCACGAGCGTCGGCGGGCTCTCGGACGTCCCCGAGGTGACCCCCGCGAGCTGCTCGACCGCGAGGTTCTGGAACGCGAGCTTCCTGTGGAGCCGCCACAGGCGCAGGGTTCGCCTCGCGCCGCGGGGCCGGTCCTCGAGCGCGAAGAGGTGGTTCGCGTCGGTGGGGGCCAGGAAGCATCGGCCGTCCGCGACCAGCGGGGGCTCGTTCGCGAAGCTGCTGCGTCGGGCGCCCTGCGCGAAGTCCACGTCGAGGCGATGGCTCGGGTCCTCGCCGTCCGGGCTCCCCCGGTCGTATCGGAGGGCCCACAACGTGCGCCCGGTCTCGGCGTCCACCGCGGCGGCGACCCCGAGCGTCGTCACCACGAGCACCCGTCCGTGCGCCGCGGCGCAGGACGCGGGGATCATCTCGTCGTCGCGGCCCCGGCGGATCGGGCCGCCGGCCCCGAGGAAGGTCGCCGAGCGGCAGGCGCCGGTGCGGGGGTCGAGGGCCACGTGCCAGGCCTCGAAACGGTCCTGGGTGGCCGGCGTGGGCCGAAGCCCGGCCAGGTGGAGCGCTCCCCGATAGAGGAGCGGCGTCCCGTGGAGGCGCAGGTCGGCCGGCAGCCCGGGGGTACGCGCCGCGGCGCCGGCGATCCACAGCGTCTTGCCGGTGCGGCCCAGGAGGCGGATCGCCGCGACCACGTCGCCGCGGCGGGAGGGGCCGCCCGGGCGCGGGGCCTCGACGAGGGGGCCCTCCGTCGCGTCCGGGTCGATGCGCTCCCCGGAGACCGTGACGTAGGCCACCTCGCCGTCCACGGTGAGCCCGTGCCCCTCGATCCATCCGAAGCGGCGCCGGGCTGCGATGCCCTCGAGGGCCGCCGCCTCGTCGTCGGGCGGGCGGGAGGGCAGGGGGATCTCGAAGGACGCGTAGGTGCCGCTCGCGACGTCGAACACGCGGAGGGACCTGCCGTCCGAGACGACGGCCCGGCCGTCCACCACGACGGCGCGGGGGGGCAGCCAGGGACTCGGTCGGTTGCCGATCGCGGCGCCGGGGTCGAGCTCCTCCCCGCCGGGGGCGGCGGTGGCGCGCAGGTGCTCGATGCTGGAGAACACGAGGCGGGCCCCCAGCGCCTCGGGGACGCGCGCACGGGTGGCGTCACCCCCGGCGGTCGGCCAGGCCTTCGAGGGGGGCGGGCGGCGAAGGTCGTCCTCGGACGGGCGGGGCGCGACCGTGGGCGACGCGAGCCAGGCGCGGACGCGGGGGAGCGCCGCGGCCGTGCGGGCCCGCGCCACCGACACGCGCGAGAGGCGGGCCTCCCGGTAGGGGGCGAACGCCGCGGCAAGGTCGGGGGCGGCGACGTCCTCGAGATCCTCGAGGCGTTCGAGGACGCCCAGGGCCCCGTCCGCGTCGCCGGCCTCGAGCTCCAGGTCGGCCAGGAGCAGCGCGGCCCGCCGGCCTGCGACCGTGGGGAGGTAACGCTCGACCGCCTGCAGCAGGCGCGCCCGGTCCCGGTGGTTCGCGCCCGCGGCGAGCAGCTCGGTCTC
>CAZJJQ010000638.1:0-2698 GCA_964546345.1 uncultured Planctomycetales bacterium | reverse complement strand
CACCCGGACACGGAGCCCGCCGCCGTGCGGCGCTACCGCGACCTCTTCGAAGGGGGCGAGGCCCTGCGCGCGCGGATCGCGGACTACCTGCCGAAGAACGAGCAGGAGCCCGCGCCCGTGTACCTGCGCCGCTGCGCGAGGGCGCACTACCTCAACTACTCGGCGCGCATCGTCCGGTGGTTCGCCGCGGCCCTCTTCGGCTGCCCCCCGGTGTACCGGAGCGAGCCCGAGGCCCCGGAGTGGTACATGGCGCGGCTCAAGGAGGATGCCGACGGCGCCGGGACGGACCTCGACGTCGTCTTGCGCGACGCCTTCACGCGCGCGCTCGTCGCGGGCCGCGCGTACGTCCGGGTCGAGCGCCCGGAGCCCGGCGAGGTCGCGCCCCTCTCGCTCGCCGACGCCGACCGCGCGGGCCTGCGCGACGTGCGGGTCTGCCCCGTGCCGACCGAGCACGTCCGGCACTGGCGCCGCAACCCCGACGGGTCGTTCGCGTGGGTGCTCGAACACCAGCGCCGCGAGGAGCTCGTCGAGCTCGCCGACGCCACGCCGACGATCACCGAGACGTGGACGCTCTGGCGCGAGGACGGCACGGCGCAGCGGTGGGAGCTCGCGTACAAGGCCGACCGGAAGCCCACCGCGACCACGGACATCCCCGAGGTCGAGGCCCCGACGACCTTCGGCGTGATCCCGCTCATCGAGCTCCAGCTTCCCTGTGAGCTGCACTTGATGCGGCACATCGCCGACGCGCAGGTCGAGCTCTTTCGCAAGCGAAACGCCCTCTCGTGGGCCGTGGATCGCACCTGCTACGCGATGCCCGCGTTCTTTCTCAAGGACCGCAAAAAGCCCCCGGTGATGGGGACGGGCTACTACCTGATCCTCGGCGAGAACGAAAAGGTCGAGTGGCCCGCGCCACCGAGCGCCCCGTTCGAGGTGATCCAGTCGATCACCCGCGAGCTCGTTCAAGAGATTCACCGCGTCGTCGAACAGATGGCGCTCGCGGTGGACAACAACGCCGCCGCGGCCGTCGGGCGCTCGGGCGACTCGAAAGACGCCGACTCGCGCGCGACGCAGATCGTGCTCCCAGCTTTCGGCGTGCACGTGCGCGAGTTCGCCGAGACGGTGCTCGACGTCGTGGCGCTCGCGCGCGGCGAAAGTCTCA
Source organism: uncultured Planctomycetales bacterium (assembly GCA_964546345.1). Classification (GTDB taxonomy): domain Bacteria; phylum Planctomycetota; class PLA2; order PLA2; family JAEUHO01; genus JAYTCP01. The sequence continues at coordinate 1,539 of CAZJJQ010000638.1, read as the reverse complement.
CCTGGTCGGTTGAGGGGATGGATCGCTACGAGGGCGTGGACGCCTCGACGATCGTCGACACGGCCCTCGCGAGCGATCCCTTGGGTATCCCGTCGGTCACGCACCGCCGGGAGCTCTTCAAGGCCGTCTCGCGCGCGATGCTCCCCCACGTGCGCGAGGACGTGCGCGCCGCGATCGACCGCGAGATCGAGGCCGGGGTGAACGCCGAGGACGTGCTGCGCGAGTCCACCGTCCCGCCGCCGGGCGGCAAGAACGGCCCCGACTCCTCCGTGCCCCCCGACGGGGGCGACGGGAACGACCCCTCCATCCCGCCGCCCCCGCGCGTGCCCCGAGAGATGCAATGAGCCGCCGGGCGACGTCACTCCTGCGCGAGGTCGTGAAGGCGTGCGCCCCGATCGTCGTCGGCGAGGCGTGCCTCGCGCTGCGCGAGCATCTGCGCCGGGAGCACAAGGCCCGCCTGCGCCGGGAGGCCGAGGCGTCGCAGGCGGCCGAGGACGACGCGGCCGACGAGACCGAGGCGTAGACCCCCGTGTCGGCCGCGCTCGCCCTCCAGCGCGTCGAGACCGAGCTCGCGCAGACCTCGGCCGAGGTGGCGCGCCTCCCCGAGTCCGTGCTGCGCACGCTCGCGCCCGTGCTCGCGCAAGCGCAACAGGAGACCACGCAGGGCCTCCGCACGTGGCTCCGTGACGCCAAGGGCGCGGAGCGCTACACGGCGCAACAGCACCGCACGCTCCTTGCGCATCTGGAGCGAGCGTTCACGACGCTCGGCGCCGCGAACCCGACGCTTCTCCTGGCCTTCCAGCAGTCGGGCACCGCGGCCGGACGGCTCGCCGGCGCCCACCTCGTCGAGGAGATCGCGCGCTACTCGTCGCGCTTCGACGGCCGCGAGCTGCGCGTGCCCCTGCGGCTCGCCACGCTCCTCGCGATGGGGTCCCGGGCGCTCGTCCCGCGCTACCGCACGTCGGCCGCGCGCTACGCCGATCAGGTGCAGCGCGACCTCCGGCGCGAGCTCGCCGTCGGCGTCCTCCGGCGCGAGTCGATCGACCAGCTCACCGCGCGCCTTGCGTCGATCGGGGGCCCGCGGGGTCTCGTCGCGGTGCGCGGCGTCGCCGGGGAGCCCGGGGCCGTCGTCGAGCACATCGGCGAGGGCCTCTTCAAACGCTATCGGTACTGGGGCGAGCGCCTCGCGCGCACCGAGCTCCAGCACGCCTACAACGTCCAGGTGGACGCGGGCCTCCAGCTCGCCGCCCCCGAGGTGCCCGGCCTCCTCAAGCGCTGGGACGCCTCGTCGGACCTGCGCATCTGCCCGCGCTGCGCCGAGCTGCACGGCGCCGTCCGGCGGCTCGATGAGCCCTTCGCGCCGGACCTCGACACGGCCCCCCTGCACCCCAACTGCCGGTGCCGGGTGGGCGCGTGGCGCGCGAGCTGGAGTCACGCCTTGCCGGGGGCGGTGTCGCGGCCCGGGACCTTGCCCCCGCCACGGCCCGCGCCGCCCCCGCTTGCCCGTCCGGGGACGCGCCCGCCGCCGGGACGCCCGAT
>CAZJJQ010000637.1:0-2709 GCA_964546345.1 uncultured Planctomycetales bacterium | reverse complement strand
CGAGCCGCTCGCGGTCCGTCCGCGGGCACCGGCGACCGTCCCGCCTCCGCAGGGCGCCCACGTGCTGCGGGGCGTCGTCGTGGCGCCGGGCGGCGTCTCGCCGCGCGGCGGCTTCGTGTACGCCGTCCGCAAGGTGCGGCCGCGGGGCGACGCTTCCGATCCCGTCGCCTTCGAACGCCTCGGCGCGGACGGTGCGTTCGAGCTCGCGCTCGCCGAGCCGGAGGCTCACTGGCTGCTGGTCACCCCGCCCGTCGGCGCGCCGTGGTCCCGATGCGTGCTCGATGGCGCCGACGTGCGAGCCGTCGGCACGCTGCGCGTCGAGCCCGAGCCCGCGGTGGAGCTGCGTGGCCGGGTCGTGGACGCGCGCGGCGAGGCGGTGACCGCCTCGACGGTGGAGGTGCTAGCGGTGGAGGCCGGTGCGGTGCGCGCGTGGCCGGGACCCGACGATCCCCTGCTCGGCGCCGGGGCGCCCGTGAGGGTGGCGGGTGGGGAGTTCTCGGCCACGCTCGCCGACCCTCTGCCCCGGCGTCTGCGCGTCCGCGCGCCCGGCTACGGGGATGCCGAGGTGATCGTCCCTCGCGCGTCCGAGCCCGTGCTCGTGGTGCTCCGCACGTCTGCGGTGGTGGCGATCGAGCTGGAGGGGGTCCCGTCCGCCCAGGTCGTCGCCCGCCTCGAGCGCGTGCCCGAGGGCGACGCCGAGCCGTACGCGATGCCGGCCCCGGTCCTCCGAGGGGACCCCCTCCGCTTCGAGGACGGGATCGCGCCGGGCGCGTACCGGCTGGAACTTTCGGGGGAAGGGGTGCGTCCCCGCCGGCTCGCGGTGCGCGTGCCGACGGCGGCGTCTACGGTCGTCGTGCGCGCCGTGCTCGCGCCCGGAGCCGCCTCGGCGCGCCTGCGGGTCCAAGCCGTGGGCCTCCGCCAGGCTCCGCCGACGGAGCTGACGCGTCCCGGAGCGCTGGTGCTCGTCCGGGATCCGGATCGCGACGGCGGACGGTGGCGCAGGGTGGTCCCGGAGGTCGGGGACGACGGGAGCCTGCGGATCCTCGAGCTGCTCGACGGGGAGACGGCCGTCCTCGTGGTCGATCGCGGGGGAGCGATCCTCGCGGCGCGCGCGAACCTCGCGCTGCTGCCCGGCCGCGAGACCTCGATCTCCACGTCCCCCGTGCCCGCGACCTGGGTCCACGCGCCCGCGCCCCGGGAGCCCGGGGAGCCGTCCGTGGTCGCCGACGGCGTGGAGTGGCCGCTCTACCGGTGGGACGGCCTGGGCGCCGCGCTCGAGGACGGGAGCCGCGGCTGGGTGGAGGGCGCCCTCCTCGGGCCCTATCCGCGGGGCGCGGCGGCGCCGAGGCTGCGCGTGCGCGCGGCCGACGGCACGGTGGTCGAGCACGAGCTGGAGGAGGCGGCGCCCTCGGGCGCCCCCCAGGAGGCACGCTGATGCGTACGACGATGGCCGGGATCGGGCTCCTGTGCGCGACGCTGTCGTGGCTCGGAGCGACGGGGGCGCGGGTGCACGCCGACGAGGCGCCGACCCCGACCTCCACCCTGCGCGGCCTCGACCCGGTCGAGCTCTGCGCAGGTCGCGAGGTGGCGGGGGAGGCGACCCTGTCCGCGAGACACGACGGGCGCACCTATGCGTTCGCCAGCGAGGCGAACCGCGCGGCGTTCACGGCCGATCCGGAACGGTACGGGGTCCAGTGGGGGGGCGCCTGCGCCCGGATGGGGCCCGCGTCGGGCAAGGGCGCGCCCGACCTCTTCCTCGTGCACGAGGGGCGCATCTACCTTTTCGCCTCCGAGGCGTGTCGCACGACGTTCTCGAAGGACCCCGCCGCCTTCTTCGACCCCGACGAGACGCCGCCGACGGGCACCAACGCCGAGGCCGTGGCGGGCGCCACGTGGATCGAGCGCGCCGTGGAAGCCCTGGGTGGCGCGAAGGCGCTCGACGCCGTGCGCACGTACGTGGCCCGCTACGACCAGCCGGGCTCGGCGCCGGGCCTCGCGCTGACCACGGAGTGGTCCGCGCGCCTGCCCGACGACCTGCGGCGGCACCGCCACTCCGGCGGGCGATGGCCCGAGACCGCGGTCGTGACCGCGACGGACGGCTTCCTGCGCTCGGGCGACGGCCTCGAGACCCTGCACCCGGCCGCGCGCCGCGAGCTGCGCCGCGCGTTCGCCCGGACCCCGTTCGCGCTCCTGAGGGCGCGCACCCGCGACGGCTTCCGCGCCTTCCGCCGCGGCGATCGCGAGGTCGGCGGGGTGACGGTGGTCGAGGTGGAGGTGGGCGTGCAGGGCGTGAACGCCCTCCTGCGCATCGACCGGGCCACGGGCCGGCTGCATTCGTACGTGACCCGCGGGCGCGGTCGCGACGGCGCCTTCACCGCCATCGACGACACGTTGTCCGACGAACGTCCGGTGGGTGGGCTCCGGATCGCGCACCATCGCGACCCTCGGGCCGGGGGCGTCTCCCTCGTGCCGGGCGGGCTGACCTTCACCACGATCGGCGTGGACGTGCCGCTCGGGGACGATCTCTTCCGACGCTGACGCGTGCAGGCGACGCGTCGTCGGCGTAGGCTCACCGGGCCGCGGCGCCCCGGAGCGGAGCTCCCCCGGGAAGGCTCCCCCCGCGGCGGCTCGGAAGGCCCTCCCCATCCCCCCGCGCCCCCCCGAACCCGCCAGCCCGCCCGGCTCCCCGCCGCCGCCGGAGGAGTCCCT
>CAZJJQ010000636.1:0-2715 GCA_964546345.1 uncultured Planctomycetales bacterium | reverse complement strand
CCGCCGCCGGAACGCGACGAGGGCCGCGACGTCTTCGGCGACCACCCGATCGCCGAGCTCCACGTTCCATCGGGGGCCGTCCTCCGCCTGGAGGAGCCGCCGCAGCGCGTGCAGCGCGCCCGGCGTCAGGAGCGGCGTGCGGCGCCGCTGCTCGGGAGGGACGGGGTCGTCGGGGATCGAGGGGGGCACGGGGGGACGCTCCGGGTCACTCGCGCTCGTAGCGCGCGGCGGCCTCTTCCGCTTCCTTCTTCGCCATCGCCTCGCGGAGCTCGCGCGCCCGCTTCATCTTCGCGGCGGAGGCCTCGAGCACGCGGGAGCGCTCCACGCTGTCCACGGCGGCCCGGCGGTCGGCCGCGGCCGCCTCGCTCTCGCCCGCGGGGCGCAGCCCGAGCGCGGCCAGCGCGAGCCGCACCAGCTCCTCGCGCCGCTCCCCCTCGCTCACGAAGAGCTCGGCCACCACGAAGCGGGCGAGGTCGGAGAGACCTTCCGCGAGGAAGGCGAGCACCGCGTCGGGGTCGGGCCGGGCGGCCACGAACCACGGGTCGTGCAGGAGCCATGCGGCGACCAGCACGAGCCGGAGCCGGTTCCGCACGGCGGGCCCCGCGCCGACGAAGGGCTCGAGGCGGTCGGGCCGCACGGCCTCGGCCCCGAGGTCGCGCAGGAGGTCGTGCACCACGGCGTCCACGCGGACGCCCGCGCCCCCGGGCAGCGCGGGCTCCCCGAGCATCTCCGCGGGGCACTCCGAGAGCCTCCGCAGGAGGAGGTCGAGGGAGGGGCCGGTCCCGTTCACCGTGGGGCCCTCCTCGCCGGCGTCTCGTAGCGCCGCTTCGCGAAGGCGCGCGCGAAGGGCACCAGGCTCGCAGGCCCTTCGAGATGGAACACCTCGAACCCGATGGAGGCCAGCCGGTCGAGCGACGCCGCGTGCTGCGCGCGCGGGCACCGGTCGAGCACCGCCGTGGCGCCGCCCCCCGCGGCCGCGACCGCGTCGCGCGCGATCTCCCAGCCGTTCGGCGTCTGCTGGAGCATCAGGAACCAGTCGGAGTCGCTGATGAGGAGCACGTGCGCGGGCCGCGTCCGGGCCGCCTTCGCGTCCAGGAAGGCGTCCTTGAGCCGCAGCACCCCGAAGGAGTAGCCCGTCCCCAGGTAGGAGGTCAAGACCGTGAGCGCCTTGCGCTCCTCCCGGACGAAGCCGTCCGTGCTCGCGAACCGTCCCGGCTCGCCGGAGAGGGTCACCGCCACGTGGGCGCCCGCGCGCAGCGCGCTCAGCACGAGGATGGCGCCCGCGATCACCGGCGGGCTCGTGACGACCCTCGGGTTGGGCATGGACCCCGAGCAGTCGATGCCCACGAAGAGGTCCTCCACCTCCCGTCGCGGGCTCGCACCCCGGTCGAGCCCCTCGAGACGCTCGACCAGCGTGACGCCCGGGATGGGGATCGGGCTGCGCTCGAGGCTCGCGCGCCAGTCCACGGCGGAGACCGGCGAGCCCGGATCCCACGTGTCGAGCCCCTCCGGCACGGGATCGCCGGCGGCCTCGAGCTCGCGCACCGGGTAGCGGATCAGGTGCGGGACCGCGAGCTCGCGATAGTAACGCGCGAAGATCGCGTCCTCGGGCAGCCGTACCCCGAGGCTCGCGGCGAGGTCGCGGTAGGCGCCCGGGGCGCGCACCGACTTCTGCCCTCCTGCCCCGCGCTCGGCGCCGGAGCCCGCCTCGACCCCCGCGGGCCTCGGGCGCCCGGTGATCCGGTCGTCGTCGGCGGGGTGGATCGCCCCGGCGGCCTCGTCGGGATCGAGGTCCGTGAGGCCGTCGGGCAGATCCTCCCCCGCGCCGGCCTGCGTCGTGTCGAGCCAGGGGCCGAACGCCGGCGCGTCCTTCGACGGCTCGGGGAGATACGACAGGAGCAGCACCGCGAACCGTCCGGCGCCGCGGAGCCACTCGCGGGCGTACGTGCGCACGACCCGCGCCCCGAGCCAGGCGTCGGCCTCGAGCTCGGGATCGTCGGGCCCCTCGACGAGGTCGCCCTTGCGCAGCCCCCAGAGCCGCTCGTAGACGCGCAGGTAGAGCGTCCAGAGCCGGTCGGCGGGCCCGGGCGTCTTCAGGCGGCGGTACACGCCCGCCATGTCGAGCCCCGCGACCCGCTGGAGCCGGTCGTTGAGCAGGAGATCGGCGTAGAGGTTCGCGACCATGGGCGCCTGGCCCTCGTGGCCCGGCAGGCCGGCGCGGACCCGCGCCAGGAGCCTCGCCTGGTCCGCGAGGTCGCCGGGCACGAACACGTGGTGCCCCACCTCGTGGGCGAGCACCTCGCGCGCGAAGCCCTCGAGCCCCCGCTCCCGCACCTGGCGCAGGGACACGACGATCGCGTGGTCCACCAGCCGGATCATGGCGAACGAGCCCTCGAGGCCCTCGCGATGCTCGGCCGAGGCGCTCAGGCACCAGCGCGGCTCGGACAGCCGCGTGAACCGGCTCCAGGCCGCGAGCGCCGACGGGAGCGCCGCGCGCCAGCGCTCGACCAGCGCCGCGTCCGCCGCCGACATCGGGCTCATGCGCCCTCCGGCGCGAGGGCGACGAGGTGGAGCTGGTGGCTGTGCCGGAGCGCGACCGCGAGCGTGGTGGTGGTCCCCGCCTGGCCCGAGGCGCCGACGAGCGCCGCGAACCGCGCGCGCTGGGCCCCGAGGGCCCCGTCCCCCCCCCCCCCCCCCCGCCACCCCGCCCCCACC
>CAZJJQ010000635.1:0-2723 GCA_964546345.1 uncultured Planctomycetales bacterium | reverse complement strand
CCGCCCGGGACGGGCACCGGGTAGTGGACCCGGCCGGGACCGTACTGCTCGTCCCCGAGTCCCGCGACGAAGGCCACGCTCTCCCCGATCCCGTCCTTCGCGTTCTTGAGGACGCGCGCGAGTTCCACGAGGCGGCCCGGGAACCGGTCGTCCAGCGACCGATCAGCGATGCGTCCGTCCTCGTCGTAGAGGAGCGAGAGCCGCTGGCGCCCGTCGTGGATCTCGATCCCCCGCAGGAGGCGGGGGCCCACCTGGGCCGCGGTCCAGACGACCGCGGGCAGGGGCAGGACCTCATGCGAGCCCGCCGCCCGCCGGTAGACCCACGCGATGGCCCCCCGGTTGGCGGTGTCGACGACCGCCCGTGCGCCGAGGGTTGCGAGGTACTGCTCGTACCAGCGCCTCGCGGCCGCCTTGCGGTCCAGCACCTCGGCCAGGCGGTTGAAGGCGCGCAGGAGGGGAGTCTCGGGGGAACGGGCCACAGCCCGAGGATACGCAGTCCGCGGGCACGGCGCCCGGTTCCACCGCCGGGACCGGACCCCTCGCGCTACGCTCCCCGCTGCGCGATGCCCCCCCGCCGACTGCCCGCCTCCGAGATCGCCGCGTTCGTGCGGGACGACCTGCTCTCGCCCGGGCGCACGAGGCCCGTCGTCGCCGTCACGACGAACCCGAACACCCCCGCGGCGGCCTTGGACGCCGAACGGCTCGCCGGCGACGTCGGGGGTGCGGCCGACGTCGTGGCGATCGAGACGGGCGAGGCCACGTGGGCGCTGACCGCCGCGCTCCCCAGCCGCCTCGACGTCTACGGTGGGGCCGCCCGCATCTGGTGGCCGGGGCTCACGGCGGCCTCGAAGCCGACCGATCACCCCCTGCTGTTCGTGTGGAACCCCGACGATGTCGCGCGCGTGCAGGCCCGGCTCGTCGCGATGGTCCGGGCTCGTGCGGGCGTGCCCCGGTCGGCCCCCGAGGCCTCGAACCGCGCGGCGTCCGCCCCCCGCGCCACAGGCCCCGTCCCCGCCTCGACGGGCACCCCGTCCCGGCAGGGCGGGGGCGTCCAGGAGGGCATCGTGCAGCGCGTCGACGGCTCGCGCGTCGAGGTGCTCGTTCGCGACGAGCCCGGAATCGTCGTCGAGGCGGACCTCCCCCTCGCGGAGTTCGCGGTGAGGACGGCTCCCGGCGTCAGCCTGCGCCTGCGGCCCACCGCCGCTCGGGGCCGCGAGTGGTCGGCCCGCGGGTGCCTCCCCGCCCCCTGGCGGACCCTGCGCGAGGTCTACAAGGAAGGCGACGTCGTGCGGGCCCGCGTCTGTTGGGTGGGCGACGAGTACGTCCTGGTCGAGGTCCTCCCCGGCGCCGTCCTCGCCGTGCCCAAGTCCGAGCTCGACTACGGCCCCGTGCGCCATCCCGCCGAGTTCGTGGGCCTCGGCGAGCGCGTCCAGGTGAAGATCCTGACGCTCGAGGTCACGCAGCGGGGTCGCGCGTCGATCAAGCAGGCCCACGCGCGGACGGTCCTCCCGGCCCCCGACCTCGGGGACGGATACCCTCCGTTCCTCGACGGCGAGCCGGAGCCCGCGCCCGCGGGCCCGCCGCCCGAGACGACGGACACCGCCGCGCTCGAGGACGAGCTGCGCCTCGCGCAGGAGAGCCGGCGCGAGCAGGCCCGCCAGATCGCGGAGCTGCGCAAGCGCCTGCGCAGCCTCGAGGACCGGCTGGCGCACCACGCCGCGCAGGACGGTGACCCGCTCGCCTCCGAGACGGCGTTCCTCACGGCGGTGCGGGTGGCCTACGCGCGCGCCTTCGACGAGGGGAGCCGCGCATCGCACCCGCTCCAGCGCATGCGGGTCGGCCGGGAGTTCCTCGCCCGCCTGTCCTCCCTCCAAGGCGTGGACGTCGAGAAGGTGATCGAGGTCTGCGCCCAGGTCGCCTGCGGGCGGGCCCACGAGATCCCCGGGCGGTCGGTCCACGAACTCCACGCCGGCGAGCGGTCGGGATCCGTGGGGCGCACGCGCGCTTCGGACGGCGCGAAGGCGTGGCGCTGCTCGCTCCAGGACGGGACGCCCGGCGCCCGACGGCTCCACTGGTGGGAGATCCCGGGGCCCGCCGGCCGCACGGTCGAGTTCGCCAGCGTCGCGCACCACGACGACATGTCGATTCCGTCGTAGGCGGTGCAGACGCCTCGGCGGGCGGAGCAGAGCCGACGGTGGCGACGCCTCCGACCGCGACGAGAGCCGGTTCGCCGAGTGCCCCTGACGGGAGGGGGAATGCAAGCGGGCGGCTCGTGGCTTTCAATCCGTCCACCGCTCTGCAAGCGGGCTTCCAGAGCGCCGCAGGCGCCAATCGGGCTTCGGCCGTCGTGGACGGGGTCGAGCGCCGCCGTGCTACCGACTCCAGAAGCCCTTTGAGACCAGTGCGGCCAGCTCGTCGGCCGTGTAGGGGGTGAAGTCCGCGTAGAGCCGGCGGCCGGAGTTCTTGTTCTCCCGCCGACAGGGGGCACAGAGCGTGGGGAGCCGGCCCCGCCGGCCGCGGACGGCGACCTCGGCGCCGCACGCCGAACAGGTGGTCCGGCCGGCCGCCCGCGCCGGGAGGACGGGTCGGCGGGGACAGGAGGCGCACCGACGAGGGACGGGGCCCCGGCGGCCGGCCATCGCCAGCTTCCCGCAGACGGGGCAGGTGAACGAGCGGAGGAGCGGGGTCGAGGACATCGGGGTCTCCATGCCGCAGAGCGGCTT
>CAZJJQ010000634.1:0-2742 GCA_964546345.1 uncultured Planctomycetales bacterium | reverse complement strand
GTCGAGGGCGGCGTGGGCCGCGGGCACATCCTCTCGGGCACCCAGCCGGGGGCGATCCTCCTCGAGCTCTTCACGAGCGCGGGCTGCGGCACGCTGATCGCCGAGCCCCACGACGTCTCCGAGATCGTGGACGGCGGGCCCCGGGGATGACGAGCGAGGTCGTCCGCCTCCTCGCCGACCTCGTCCGCGTCCCGTCGGTCTCCGGCGAGGAACGGGAGGTCCAGGGCGCCGTGCTCGCCTGGCTCGAGGCCCATGGGGTCCCGGCCCGGGCGGTGGGGCGGAACGTCCTCGTGATCCTCGAGGGGGCGGCGGGGGCCGATCCCACGCGGGGCCTGCTGCTGTGCTCCCACTACGACACCGTGCCCGTGGGCACCGGCTGGACCCGCGATCCCTTCGACGGCGCCGTCGAGGACGGGAAGGTGTTCGGGCGGGGCAGCAACGACGCCAAGGCGTCCATCGCTGCCATGATGTGCGTCCTGGCGGGCGTCGAGCGCGCGGCGCTGTCGGGACGCCTCGTCGCCGCGCTCGTGTGCGACGAGGAGACCGGCGGCGAAGGGCTCGAGGCCCTCGCGCCCTCCCTCCCGCCGCTCTCCGCGGCGGTCGTGGGCGAGCCCACCGAGCTCGACGCGTGCCCCGGCCAGCGCGGCCTCCTCCGCGCCTACGTGCACGAGACGGGGCGCTCGTGCCACGCCTCCCGCCCCTGGGAGGGCGTGAACGCCCTCGAGGCCGCCGCACGGGACGTCCTCGCGATCGGCCGGCTCGAGATGCCCGAGGCTCATCCGCTGCTCGGCCGCGCGACCCTCGTGCCCACGATGCTCGCGGCCGGCACGAAGCCGAACGTGCTGCCCGGCTCCGCGACGATCACCCTCGACGGACGCTCGACGCCGGCGTACGACAACGATCGGATGGTCGCGATGCTCGTGGCGGCGTGCGAGGGGCGCGTCGAGGTCAAGAGCAAGCGCTTCCAGCCGTTGGCGACCCCCGAGTCGGCCGAGGTGGTGCGGGTCGCCCGCGCGTCGAGCCCCACGGGGCGCGTGCGGGGCTTCGGCGGCGTGTCCGACCTCTTCCACGTGCGGGGGGTCCCGGGCGTGGTCATGGGGCCGGGCACGAGCGCGGCCAGCCACGCGCCCGACGAGTGGGTCGCGACGCAGCAGGTCGAGGCGGCGGTGGTCGCGTACGGTCGCATCGTCACCGGGCTGCTCGGGGCCCCCGTCCGGGAGATCTCATGAGCCTCGAACGCGCACGCAGGACCACGAAGCGGGCGGGCCGCGGCCTGCTCCGGGGCCGGTTCGAGGGCGAGGTCCATCCGTCGCTCGACGCCATCAACCGCTCCTTCGGCGTGGACCGCCGGCTGTGGTGCGAGGACGTGGACGGCTCCATGGCCCACGCCGAGATGCTCGGCGCCTGCGGCATCCTCGAGCCGGCCGCGGTCCGGCGGATCGTGAGAGGGCTGCGCAAGGTCCACGCCGAGCTCGCCGCCGGCACGTTCGTGGCGAAGCCGACGGACGAGGACATCCACATGGCCGTCGAGCGCCGGCTCACCGAGCTCATCGGCCCCGACGGGGGCCGGCTCCACACCGCCCGGAGCCGCAACGACCAGGTCGCCTCCGACGTGCGCCTCCACCTGGGCCGCCTCTTCGAGGTGGTGTTCCCGCCGCTCGCCTCGCTGCAGACGGCGCTCGTCTCCCTCGCCCGGGAGCACGGCGGCGCGATCCTGCCGGCCTACACCCACCTCCAGCGCGGCCAGCCGGTGCTGTTCGGCCACCATCTCCTCGCCTACGTCGAGATGCTCGACCGCGACGCCTGGCGCCTCGCGGCCGCCTCCTCCGACGAGTTCCCCTGGCCGCTCGGCTCGGGCGCCGCCACCGGGGTCTCCTACCCCATCGACCGGGCGAAGACGGCGGAGGCGCTCGGGGGCCCCTCCGCGCGTCCCTCGGCGAACAGCCTGGACGCCGTCTCGAGCCGCGACCAGCTCACCCAGTGGGTGAGCGCCGCCGCCCAGTGCGCCATCACGTTGTCCCGGCTCGGGGAGGACGTGGTGCTCTGGACGAGCCGGGAGTTCGGGTTCGCGCGGCTGGGCGACGCCGTCTCGACCGGCTCCTCCATCATGCCCCAGAAGCGCAACCCGGACGGGGCGGAGCTCCTCCGGGCGAAGTGCGCGCGCGTCACGGGCGACCTGATGACGCTCCTCTCCCTCCAGAAGGGGCTGCCCCTCGGGTACGCCAAGGACCTCCAGGAGGACAAGGCGGCCCTGTTCGACGCGGAGGACCAGCTCCTCGCGATGCTCCGCGTGGCCACCGCGATGCTCGAGGACCTCCACCCCGACGTCGAGCGCATGCGCGCCGCCGTGGACGACCCCACCGGCTTCCTGCTCGCGACGGAGGCTGCCGACTGGCTCGCGAAGCACGGCGTCCCCTTCCGCGAGGCCCACCGCGCCGTGGGCGCCCTGGTCCGGGAGGCCGAGGAGCGCGGGGTCGCGCTCGAAGCCCTCCCCCTCGAGGCGTTCCGGGCGGCGCACCCCCGCTTCGACGCGACCGTGTACGAGGCCCTCACCCCGGAGGCCGCGGTGGCCGCCCGCTCGAGCGTGGGGGGCACCGCCCCGGAGAACGTCGCGCGGGAGATCCGACGCTGGGAGCGCATCCTCGGGATGGACGTCGGGGGGCGGCGGGGGCCGGACGGCCCGGCGCGCGAGCCCCGGGCGCCCGCCCGCAAGCCCCGGCGGAGGTGAGGGCCGACGCGACG
>CAZJJQ010000633.1:0-2745 GCA_964546345.1 uncultured Planctomycetales bacterium | reverse complement strand
GCCGGCGCCGCCGCCCGCGCCCCCGCCGCCCCCGACCCTCCCGGCCATGCCCGCCCACGTGACGGCCCTCCAGGCCCTCGCCCGCGTCCGCACGAGACCTTCGGCCACGCGGGACGCTCGCGCTGGGGACGTAGCCGATGCGACCGGCATCCTGCGCGCCTATCTCTCCGACCGGTTCGGTGCGCGTACCGCCGAACGCACGAGCGAGGAGATCCTGGGCGACGCCGCGCTCGCTTCCGGCCTCGCCCCCGGGCCGCGCGCCGCCCTGCGCGACGTCGTCCTCCGAAGCGACCGGGTCAAGTTCGGCTCGCACGCCCCGAGCGAGGCCGAGCGGCTCACGCTGCTCGACGCCCTCGAGGCGTTCGTCCGCGAGACGGCGGCCCCCACCGACTCCGGATCCCCCGCCCCTGCCGCGGACGCCGCCCCGTGAGCGCCGCATCGCCCGCCCCGCTCGCGTCCCTCGTGGACCTCTCTCTGCGCGCCCCGGGGCTCCTGCTCCTCGCGCTGCTCGTCCCCGTGGCGCTCTTCCTGCGGCGACGCGGAGGCGCCCCCGCCGTCCGCTTCGCGCCGGGCCCGCTGCTCGGCGGGACGCGGGGCGCCCCCCGCGCGCCGAACGGGACCTCCTCCCTGCCCCCGTTGCCCCCCCTTCCCGGCACCTGGCGCACGCGCCTCCTTTGGCTCCCGCGGGTGCTCCAGGCCCTCGGGATCCTGCTCGCCATCGTGGCCGTGGCTCGCCCCGTCGAACGCGTCCTCGAGCCCGTGTCGTCCCAGGGCATCGACGTCCTCCTCGTGCTCGACACGTCGTCCTCCATGACGGCCGCCGACATGGATGCCCGTCGCACGCGCCTCGAGGTGGCCCGCGACGCGGCCATCGCCTTCGCGAAGGACCGTGGCGACGATCGCATCGGGCTCGTCACCTTCGCCCGGTACCCGGACCTGCGCTGCCCGCTCACGCTCGACCACCACGCGCTGGCGCGGATCCTCGGCGAGGTGCGCACGGTGGAGGGCGACGGGCCCGAGGACGCGACGGGGCTCGGGACGGCCGTGGCCCGGGCGGCCCAGCTCCTCGAAGGAGCCGCGGGCCGGTCGCGGGTGGTCATCCTGCTCACCGACGGCGAGGAGAACGTCGCCCGGAAGGAGGCCCCGGGCGAGATCGCACCGGTCCACGCGGCCCAGCTGTGCACGGCGCTCGGCGTGCGCGTGTACGCGATCGCCGCCGGCACCGGGCGCCGCACCGCCTCGGGAGGCTTCGAGCGCGTGGACGTCGCCGAGGTCGCCCGGCTCGCCACCCGCACGGGCGGGACGTTCTCCGAGGCGAAGGACGCCGCCGCCATGGCCCGCGTCTACGCCGAGATCGGGGCCCTCGAGACCGCCCGCGTCGAGGAGCCGCGCTCGACGCTCGTGGACCGCTTCCTCCCCTTCCTCGTGGCCGCCCTCGCCCTGCTGGTCGTGGCACGCCTTCTCGAGTCCACCGTGCTCGCGGTGTGGCCATGATCGCGCTCGACCTCGTCGCCGCGCCCGAGCGCCTGCCCTGGCTGCTCCTCGCCCCGCTGGTCTGGCTCCTCCTGCGCACGCTCGACCGCATGCGGACGCGCCGCGTCGCGGCCCTCGTCGGCCCCCGCGTCTCCGTCGTCGCCGCGGAGCGCAGCCAGGCCCGGCGTGCGACGCACCGGGGCCTCCTCGCGCTCGGGCTGCTCGCCGGGCTCTCGGCGTGCGTCCACCCGACGTGGGGCGGCGACGCCCCCGAGATCGAGCCCCGCGGCGCCGACGTCGTCGTGTGCCTCGACGTCTCGCGCTCCATGCTCGCGCGCGACGTGGCCCCCACCCGCCTCGCGCGCGCCCAGGCGGAGGTGCGCGCCCTCTGCGAACGAGCGAGGGGAGATCGCCTCGCCCTCGTCGCGTTCGCCGGCGAGGCGCGGCTCCTCGTGCCGCTGACGCCGGACCTGCGATCGCTCGCGACGCTCTCCGACCTGGCCGATCCGTCCTCCGTGCGCCGCGGCGGCACCGACCTCGGCTCCGCGCTCGAGGCCGCCCTCGCGGCGCTCGAGGGCCGGCCCCCGGACACGGCCTCCGTGATCGTGCTGACCGACGGCGAGGACCTCGGAGCCCCCGGGCCCACGGGGCCCTCCGCCGGGGCGGCCGCCGACGCCTGCGCGCGGCGCGGGATCGTCGTGCACGGCGTGGCCGTCGGCACGGCGCTCGGCGGCAAGATCCCCCTCGAGACCGAGGGCGGCACCGTCTTCCTCCGCGACCGCGGGGGCAGCGACGTGGTCTCCACGGTGGACGCCGCGGGCCTGCGCCGCCTGGCCGGGCGCACGGGCGGCGCGTTCGTGGACGCGACGACGACCCCACGCGCGCTCGTCTCGCTCTACGAGGACCACATCCTCCCGCGCGCGCGCGAGGCGACGGCGTCGGAGGGCCGGCGCAGGCGCGAGGACCGCTTCCAGGGACCCCTGCTGCTCGCCATCGCCCTCTTCCTCGCCGATCTCGCCCTCGCCGACCGGAGGCGCCGATGACCGGGCGCCGCCACCTCTCCGCCGCGCCCGGAGTCCTCGCGGCGCTCCTGTGCGCCGCGCTCGCCACCGGTTGCGACCGCACCGCGTCCGGGCGAGAGGCCTGGGACGCGGGCCGCTTCGACGAGGCGCTGGCCGCGTGGAACGCCGCGGCCTCGGCGGCCGGGGACGACGCCTCCCCCGAGCTGCACTACGACCGCGCGCTCGCAGCCCTGCGCACGGGCGACCTCGC
>CAZJJQ010000632.1:1648-2749 GCA_964546345.1 uncultured Planctomycetales bacterium | reverse complement strand
TCAGTGCGGGGAAAGGAGCGAGGGGACGCAGTCCTGGCAGACGCCGTGCGTCACGGGGACCACGTCGGAGGGGAAGCGGCTGAGCGTCGCGGGCAGCGGATGCCAGGTGCCGTCCGGCGCGCGCAGGCGGCCGCACCAGGCGCACGAGCAGACCATGCCGCCGGCGGGCGCAAGGGACGTGAGCGGCCAGCGGCCGGCGCGGACCTCGTCGGCGAGCAGGCGGGAGACGGCGGCGCGGAGGGCGGCCTCGCGGGCCTCGGTGCGGCGGCGGTGGTCGTCGAGGATCGCCATCTCGATCGGCGTCGGGCGGGCGACGTCGCGGAGGTCGCGCGCGAAGACGGAGAGCTCGCGGAGACGCTGGAGCATGGCGGTGGCGGCGAGGCGGTAGGCGAGGCGGGCCTCGTCGGCGAAGCCGCCCGCGGCGAGGAGCGCGTCGGCGCCGAGGTGCCCCTGGACGAGGCGGAGGCCGGGGCCAAGGGGACGGTCGGGGGTGCCCTCGAGGGCGGCGAGCCAAGCGTGGACGTGGTCGCGAAGGCCGGGCACGCCGAGGCGCGCCCCGCTGCGCACGCGGAGCGTCGCGAGCACCAGCCCGGCGACGTCGTCGGGGGGGCCGAGGGCGAGACCGCGTTCGGCGGCCTCGTACGAGTCGCGGTCGCGGCCCATCGCCGCGTACGCCTGGGCCGAGATGCGCTCGTAGTCGCGGGGGGACCAGGAGGGGTCGTTCATCTCCTTTGCGAGGCGGTCGGCCAGCTGCTGCTCGCGGAAGGCGTCCTCGGGGCGGCCCTCGCCGACGGCGAGCTCCGCCTGCACGCCGTGGAGGCCGTACTCGATGCGGGGGCGGTGGTGGGGCGGGAGCGCGGCGATGATCCAGGGAAGGCGGGCGCAGAGCGCGCGCAGGCGGGGCCAGTCCTCGAGCTGGGAGAGGACGTATGCCTCGACGAGGCGGCCGTACGCCTTGCCCAGGTGGTCGCCGAGCACCGCGGAGGACTCGGCCCCGCGGCGCGCGAGGACGAGGGCTTCGAGGTCGCGGCGCTGCTCGAGGCAGAGGCGCGCGTAGTTCCCGTACGCCGCCGCCACGAGCCCCGGCCAACGGCCGTTGCC
>CAZJJQ010000632.1:0-1548 GCA_964546345.1 uncultured Planctomycetales bacterium | reverse complement strand
CGGGGCGTCGGTGCCGGCCCAGAGGGAGTCCACCGTGTCGGGGAGCGGGGTGCTCACGGTGTCCCCTGTCGGCCGGATGGGGCCCCCGTCACAACCGGAACGTCACACGCTGTGTGGCGCTAGGCATCAGGGCGTGACCCAGGCGCGGGATCCGGGGGGAGGGGCATCCGCCGGCGGACGTGCGGGAGCGAGGGGCGCCCCTCCCAGGGAGCCCCGTACGTCGGCAGGCCGCGAGCTGACGGAAGGTGTCTGACACCTTCCGTCAGGTCGCCCCGACAGTAGGCTGGCCCCCGTGCGATCCAGACTGGCGCCCAGCCCGACGGGTGCGTTGCACGTCGGCAACGTGCGGACGTTCCTCCTGACCTGGCTCCACGTGCGGGCGGCGGGGGGGACCCTGGTCCTCCGGGTGGACGACCTCGACGGCCCCCGGGTCAAGGCGGGGGCGGAGAAGGACGCCCTCTTCGATCTCGCCTGGCTCGGCCTCGACTGGGACGCCGCGGAAGGGGTGCTCGTCCAGTCGGAGCGCGCTGCGGTGTACGACGCCGCCGCGGACGATCTCCTTCGCCGCGGCCTCGCCTATCCCTGCGTCTGCACCCGCAGCGAGGTCGAGACCGCCGCGAGCGCGCCCCACGGCCCCGACGGGCCCCGCTACCCAGGGACCTGCCGGGGGCGCTTCGCCTCCCTCGACGACGCCGCGCGCGCCACCGGCCGACCGGTCGCCCTGCGGTTCGTCGCCTCCCCGGGTCCCGTCCCCTTCGACGATCTCCTCTTCGGCCCGCAGGCCCACGACGTCGCCCTCGAGACCGGCGACTTCGTCATCCGCAAGTCGAACGGCACCGCCGCCTACCAGCTCGCCACGGTCCTCGACGACGACGCGTCCGGCGTGGATCTCGTGATCCGCGGCAGCGACCTCCTCCCCTCCACGTCGCGGCAGCTCCTCCTCCAGCGCGCCCTCGGCCTGCGGACGCCCGCGTACCTCCACCTCCCGCTCGTCGTGGGCCCCGACGGCCGCCGCCTGGCCAAGCGCCACGGCGACACGTCCGTCCGCACGCTGCGGGGGGCCGGCTGGACCGCCCCCGCGCTCGTGGGTCGCATCGCCGCGACCGCGGGCCTCTGCGACCCGCACGAGGCGTTGTCGCCGCGCGACCTCCTCCCCCGCTACGACCCCCGCCGCCTCTCGCGCGAGCTCGTCGTCCTCGACGGAACCGCGTTCGCGACGCCGCCCGCGGGCTGAGGGGGGCCGCGACGGGGCGCCTCTCGAGCTCCGGGATTGTGAAGAAATCGCCGTCGGGACGCACGGGCTCGCTTTCGGGCCTCGTGCCGCGCGGCGGCTCGTCGAGGTATCGGGGTCCAGATACGATCTCCTCGCCGCCGCAGGTCGTTCCCCGCCTTTCGGTTGCGTCCCTCGGCCTTGCGCGAGGCTCCGAAATCGAGCCCGATCGGTCGGGAGCGCATCTCCCCCGCATCGGGAGGGCCCGTGACGCGTTCGACGATTTCTTCCCAACCTCTCCGGCGCGTCCCGCGCGGCCTACGGAGGCGTGCCCGGGG
>CAZJJQ010000631.1:0-2750 GCA_964546345.1 uncultured Planctomycetales bacterium | reverse complement strand
CGCGGCCCGGACCGCGACGGCCCGCGCGGGCCCCGGTAGACGCGCCGCGGCCCGGCCCCCGCCGCCCCCACGAATCCCAGGTCAGGCCGGCGCCCGGAGCACCCGCTCGAGGACGGTATCGACCTCGATCGCCGACATGCACACGGGCTCCGGGCATCGGCGGAGGACGCACGGGCGGCAGGGCACGTCGGCCGCGACGACCACCGGCAGGGGGGTCGCGTCGAGGGAGGTGGAGCAGCGTCCCATCGGGCCGTAGATCGCGGGGTCCTTCGGGCCGAAGAGGCCCACGAGGGGCGTGCCCACCGCCGCGGCGACGTGGAGGGGGCCGGTGTCGGCGGCGACGAAGACGGTCGCGCGCCGGATCGCCTCGGCGAGGGCGGCGAGGCTCGAGGTGGGCAGGGGGATCGGGGCGCTGCGGGCTCCCGAGCGTACCTGGGCGACGAGCGGCTCCTCCCCGGGACCGTAGGTGAGCGCGACGGCGACTCCCCGGTCGGCGAGGCGGTCGGCCAGCGCCGAGAAACGGGCGGGCGGCCAGCGTTTGAACCCGCCGAACCCGCTGGTACCCGGGTGCAGGATGGCGTACCCGCCGGAGGGGAGCCCGGCGCTCCGGAGGGCCGCGTCCACCTCGGCGCGAGCGGCCTCGGAGGAGGGGAGGCGGGCGGCTGCGCCGGGAACCGCCCGACCGAGGACCGCGCCGACGAGCGCCAGGTGGCGCGTGATCCGGTGCGCCCGGTCGCCGGGGAGGGGGACGTGTCGGTTCGTGAAGAACGTGTTCCCTTCGCGCACGTCGGTGGTGGTCCCCCCGTAGCGCTTCGGGGCGCCGGAGAGCGCCGTGAGGATGCCGGACTTCAGGTTCCCCTGGACGTCGAGGGCCGCGTCGTAGCGCGCCGCGTGGAGACCGGCGAGGAACCGGGTGACCTCGAGGAGGGTCCTCGGCCAGCGCCAGGGGGTCGAGAGGGCCTGCTGCCATCGGCGCCGGGGGAGGACGTGGAGCGCATCGAGGTCGGGGTGGTCCGCGAGGGCGGAGGCCGCCTTGTCTTCGACCAGCCAGCCGAGGTGGGCCTGGGGCAGCTCCCGGCGCAGGGCGTCGACCGCCGGCAGAACGTGCAGCACGTCCCCGATGGCCGAGAGGCGGACGACGAGGATCCGGGGGGCGCGGGACCTTAGTCGAAAGTCCCTGGTTCGGGGGCTCACCGGGTGGGGAGGGCGACCGACGACCACGATCAGGAGAGTCGGACCGAAACCGCACCGGGTCAAGGGGGGTTTCAGGGGCGGCCCGGAACCCGACCGGTCCGACCGGCGTCCAACGCTCGACGAGCACCGGGGGGCTAGGATCCCTGCGGAGCGCCCGTGTCCCGGAGCCTGGCTTGACTCGACACACCCGCAGCCCCCGCCTTTCCACCTCCCCGCGCGCCGGCGTGGGGGCCTGCCTGCTGGCCTGCGCGATCGGGATCACGCCCGGGCTCGCGACGCCGCGCGTGCCGACCGCCGACGCCGGGGATCCCGCACCGGCAGCTGGGGGCGTGCCCCTCGACACGTTCTTCAAGGGGGCCGTCCTCGCGGTGGACGGAGCCAAGGTGAGGCTGCGCTACGACTTCAACGCCCCGGAGCAGCAGAACGACTGGATCCAGGGCGTCCCGTGGAACATCGCGAAGGACAAGGCCGACGGGATCGGCATCGGCGAGGGTCGCCTCCAGATCCGCGGCAACGTCGGTGCGCGCCACGTCGCCGAGTGGGAGGGCGACCTCCTCGTCACGTGCAAGCTCGTGCCCGACGGCGTCAAGGACATCGGCGGCTACCTCTCGACCCCCGACTCCTCGAGCGACTACGTCTCCTACACCATCGCGGAGACGTACTTCCACAAGTGGGACAACAAGCCCGGCGGCGACACGGGGATGATGAAGTTCGGCAAGCAGTTCTCGACGGGCAACGGCAAGGGCGGCTACGTCGGGTTCCGCTACCTCGACTTCCGGAAGCCCGAGGTGGAGCCCGTCTCGGGCAAGACATCGACCTTCTCGTTCGGGCGACGCCTGAGCAACGTGCTGCTGACGCTCGACGAGACGAAGCTCGACTCCCTCGAGCCGGGCAACAAGATGAAGATCGTCCAGGCCGGCTTCTACGCGATCCAGAGCAGCATGGCCGTGGACGACGTGGTCATCGAGGGCACGCTCGCCGCCCGGTTCATCCAGGCGAAGGGCCTCGCGCTCAAGACGGCGAAGCCCCTGGCGCCGGAGTCCGGGGGGGGGGCTGTCGCGCCCGCCGGGGTGGATCCCGCGGTCCTCGCAACCCTCGCGGCCTACAAGGCGGGGACGGTCACCGCCCCCAAGGTCGTCCAGATCGTGGGGGACCCGACCCGGTCCGAGCTCGACCGGGACGCGGCCGCCGCCGCGCTCCGGCTCGGCCCGCACCGGGCCCTCCCAGCCGTGGTCGATCTCCTGTACAGCCCGGATCTCAAGACGCGTACGTACGGGATCGAGATCGTCAAGGGCATCACCGGCAAGAACTACGGGTTCGAGCCGAAGGCCAGCGAGAAGGCCCGCGCGGCGGCCGTCCGCCGGTTGAACGAAGACATCGCCCAGCACCCCGACCTGCTCCAGGGCGGCGGGGGATAGGGTAGACTGTAGGGGTCTTGGTAGGCGCCCGGGCTCCGGGCGGAGAGGAACCATCCGATGCGCAAGCTCTCCTGGATCTCGGCGGCCGTGCTCGCGGCCGTGCTCGCAGCGCCGTTCGCGGAAGGCCGTGGCGGCGGT
>CAZJJQ010000630.1:0-2755 GCA_964546345.1 uncultured Planctomycetales bacterium | reverse complement strand
GGAGATGCGCTCCCGACCGATCGGGCTCGATTTCGGAGGCTCGCGCAAGTCCGAGGGATGTAACCGAGGTGAGGGAAACGACCTGCGGAGGCGAGAAGATCGCATCTGGACCCCGAACCCTCGACGAGCCGCCGCGCGGCACGAGCCCCGAAAGCGAGCCCGTACGTCCCGACGGTGATCCCTTCACAGTCCCTCACAGCGCCCGGGCGAGCCAGGCGACCCACCGGTGCATGAGGCCCTGCATCCGCTGGATCGAGCGCACGTTGCGGTACGCCTCGAACCCCTCGCGGCTGTCCCACGCGAGGTCGTGGAAGCCACCGAGCCAGATCACGCGCTGCGGGGCGCCGTCGGTCACGACGACCGCGGGCACGCGGCCCGCGGCGGCGTCGAGCTCGACGAGGGTGGACGCGCCCGGCGCCACGCCCTCGACGGGCGCGCAGAACTTCGTCGCCCACCGGGCCGGCCCGATGGCGGTCAGCTCCCAGATCCGCCGGTTCCACTTCGGGTAGTCGGTGAACCTCGTCACGGTGTGGGCGAGCCCCGCCTCCGTGGCGCGGAACGTCTGCGCCGGGTCGTACACCCCGTGGATGCGCGGGCTGCCGGGCTCGACGGGCGCGACCGGCTTCACCCCGGTGATGGGCAGCACGCCCCGCAGCGACGGCTCCTCCGCGAGCGCCTTGCAGAAGCGCGACTCCGGCAGCACCAGCAGCCCGAGCGTCCCCGCGCGCACCCGGTCGGCCACGCGCCTCCACGTGTCGGCGGGGAGGCTCGCCGGATCGACGCCCCCGATCACGAGCACCGCCGCGGCCTCGAAGTCGGCGGGCGTCGGCGCCCCGCCGAGCGCGGGAACCGAGGGATGGTGCGTCGCCACGCCTTCGGGCACCGTCCCCGCGTACCAGGCCTGCCACAGGATGCGCGGCTGGTTCTCCCACAGCTGGAAGAGCCACGACGTGAACGTCCGCGGCACGTCGCCCAGCAGGAGCACCCGCACGTCCGCGGGCAGCGGGGGGAAGTCGGGCTCCGGCTCGTCCTTCGGCTCGCCCGACGGGGTCAGGCTCGTCGGTCCCGTCGGCGGCGCCTCGGGCGCGACGCCCGGGGCCTCGGGGGTGGGCGAGAGCTTGGCGAAGACGCCGAGGGCCCACAGGGCGACCCCGAGCGTGAAGAGGAAGAGCAGGGCGACGAGCAGGGGCTTCTTCATGGGCGGTCGCCCAACGTACCCCTAGCCCCGTGGGTCGGCCAGCCGGTTCCCGCGGGAGGGGGAGGGGAGCTCGCAGGGAGGAGGGGGGCGCGGGGGGCCGAGCCCGGCGTGGACCGCCGCGAGCGACGCCGCGCGCGGACGGACCCGCGGGGCCACGCCGCGGGCACCCACCGTAGACTCCCGGCATGGGCGTCCCCTTCCTCCCGACCACCGCCGCCGAGGTGTCCGCGCTCGGCTGGGATCGCCCCGACGTCGTCTTCGTGACCGGCGACGCGTACGTGGACCACCCCTCGTTCGCCATGGCGATCCTGGGCCGCGTCCTCGAGGCCCACGGGTTCCGCGTGGCGATCCTCCCGCAGCCCGACTGGAAGAGCGCCGACGCGTGGCGGGCCCTCGGCCGCCCCCGGCTCTTCTACGCGGTGAGCGCCGGGAACATGGACTCGATGATCAACCACTACACGGCGAACAAGAAGCGTCGCAACGACGACGCCTACTCGCCGGGCGGGCGCATCGGGCTGCGGCCCGACCGCCCAACGCCGATCTACGCCCAGCGCTGCCGCGAGGCCTTCCCCGGCGTGCCCGTGGTGATCGGCGGCGTGGAGGCGTCGCTGCGGCGCATCGCGCACTACGACTACTGGTCCGACACGGTGCGCCCGTCCATGCTCGTCTCGAGCAAGGCCGACCTGCTCGTCTACGGCATGGGCGAGCAGCCCATCGTCGCGATCGCGCGCCGCCTCGACGCGGGCGAGCCGGTCGCGGCGCTGCGCGATCTGCGCGGCGTCGCCTACCTCCTCGGACGGACCGAGGCCCTCCCCGCCCACCGCTTCGACGACGCCGCCTCCGACGGCCGCACGGTGGAGCTGCCCTCGTTCGAGGCCGTCGGGAGCGACAAGGTCGCCTTCGCGCACGCGACCGCCCTGCTCCACCACGAGACGAGCCCGTTCAACGGCCGCCGCGTCACCCAGCGCCACGGCGACCGCCTGCTCGTCCAGAACCCGCCCACGCTCCCGCTCTCCGAGGCGGAGATGGACGCGGCCTACGACCTGCCCTACGCGCGCGCCCCGCACCCGCGCTACCGCGAGACGATCCCCGCCCACGAGATGATCAAGGACTCGGTCACGATCATGCGGGGCTGCTTCGGAGGCTGCACGTTCTGCAGCATCACGATGCACCAGGGGCGCACGATCCAGAACCGCAGCCCGCGCTCCGTGATCGACGAGATCCGGAGGATGGCCTCCGCGCCCGGCTTCAAGGGCACCGTCAGCGACGTGGGCGGGCCGACCGCCAACATGTACAAGATGCGGTGCACGCGGCCGGAGGTGGAGGCCCGCTGCCGGCGCCTCTCGTGCATCCACCCGACGATCTGCAAGCTCCTCGGCACCGACCACCGTCCGACGATCGAGCTCCTGCGCGCCGCGCGCGCCGTGCCCGGGGTCGAGCGCGTGCACGTCGCCAGCGGGATCCGCATGGACCTCGCGGCCCGCGACGACGCCTACGTGGACGAGCTCGTGCGCCACCACGTGGGCGGGCACCTCAAGGTCGCGCCCGAGCAGCCGA
>CAZJJQ010000629.1:0-2758 GCA_964546345.1 uncultured Planctomycetales bacterium | reverse complement strand
ACGGGCGCCACGGCCGGCGCGTGCGCGCGGGCGCTCCGGCGCGCGGGGGCCCGCCGCGTCGTGCTGGTCGCGGCGTGCCGCGCGTAGGCGTGTCGTCCTGCGTAGGATGGACGCATGGTCCCCGACCCCGCGCCCGTGATCGAGGTGGCCGGCCGGTTCCCGTCCGCCGAGCGGGCCCGCGCCGCCGCCGACGCCCTGAACCGGTGGTTCCGGTGGATCGTGGACGGCTCCGTGCCGCCGATCCCGCCCGTGTTCGAGCCGTTCGGGGTGGACTCCGGCGCCTGGGCCTGGACGCTCGAGGAGGACGTGGACTGGACCCTCGGCCCCCACGCGCGGGCTGCCGGGCCCGACGTGCGGATCGCGCTGCAGACGCGGGACACCCACGCCCACCTGGCGGGGCTGCTCCGCTCCCTGGGCGCCGGCGCCGTCAAGATGACGCGCGACGCGGAGGACTCGGAGGCGTAGGGCCCGTCGGCGGCCTACTTGTCCTTCTTCTTGCCGCCGGGGAGGAGGCCCTCGAGGCCGTCGAGCAGGCCCTTCCCCTTGCCGTCGCCGCCGGGGAGCAGCCCCTTGCCCGCGCCCTCGAGGAGCGCCTTGCCGACGTTCTCGAGCTTCAGGTCCGGGGTGACCGAGAGCGCACCCGTCCGGCCACGCACGCGCAGCGGGATCGTCCGATCCGGGAGGAAGCGCGCCACCTGGGCGCCGAGGTCTCCCGAGAGCACGAGGGGGATCGACAGGTCCATGCTGCCGTCGAAGCCCACCACGCCGCCGAACCTCAACGTGAACGAGGGCGAGACGAGGACCACGGGGTCGAGGGTGATCTTGCGGCCGCCCAGGCGGAACGTGCTCGAGAGCTCGCTGAACATCAGGGACTTGCCGAGCTGGGAGAGGGAGCCGCCGAGCGACGGCACCGCCTTCGCGAGCATCCCCAGGGCCCCGCCGCCGGCCTGTCCCGAGAGGGACGAGAAGAGCGTGCTGTCGCTCACGGAGCCCTGGGTCATCCGGATCGAGCCGGGCCCGGAGAGCGTGTCCGACAGCCCCGTCTCGCGCAGGGCGTCCGACCGGAGGTCCAGGTCGGCGTCGAGGCGCCCGGAGAGGACCGGGGCGGTGCTGCCCGAGGGCACGATGGCCGGCAGGAGGAGCGGCAGGTAGCGCGAGGCGCCCTTGCCCGTGACCATGGGGGAGGTGTCGAGGCCGACGATCTTCGCCTTCGCCGACCAGGGGCTCCTGCCCTTGCCGAGGTCGCAGGAGGCCTGGAGGTCGAACGTGCCCCCGTTCACCTTCGACCTCGCGGTGGCCAGGAGCGGGGTCCCCGGCGCGGGCCGACGGAGGGTCACGGTGCCGTCCTCCGAGGAGATGCCGCCGCTCGCGAACCGCCTCCACGCGAGGTCGCCGTCGATGCGCAGATCGCGCCCGTCGTTGCCCACGGGCCCCACGAGGACGAACTGGCCCTTCACGCGGCCTTCCCCCGCCATGTCCTCGTAGCCCTCGCCGAAGAGCGCGCGCAGCGTGTCCGCCAGACGGGTCGCGTCGCCGTCCACCTCGACCTTGACGTCGAGGTCGGTCTCCTCCTCGGGCTGCGCCTTCGTGCCGGAGTCCCGCGTGCGCAGCCGCCCGGTCACCGTGGCGTTCGCGATGCCCGAGCGCAGCGACACGCGGTCGAAGGCCGTCACGTCGGGCACGACGCCGAGGCTCATCGCGTGCTCGACGACCACGCTCGCCTCCTCGAGCGGGATCGGCGCTCGGGTCGGCGCGGACGGAGCGCCCGGCCGGCCCGGCGTCGCCGGGGCGCGGCCGGGCACGTAGCGCAGCCGCTCGATCGTCGTCCTGCCGGTCAGCACGCGGCCCTTCCCGGACGCCCGGATCTCGGCGCGGCTGTCGAGGCGCCCCGAAAGCGCCGCGTCGGGCGCCAGGCCGAGGCCCAGGCCGAGCAGCGGGCGCGCCTCGGCGAGGTCTCCGGTGGCCGAGAGCGACGCGGTCCGCAGGCTCGTCTCCTCGCCGACGGGCCCGAGGCTGGCGGCGCCCTTCACGTCGAGGCCGTAGCCCCGGAGCGTCGCGCGCACGACGTCGGTGGTCCTCGCCCCGGCGTCCCTCGAGATGTGGGCGCTCCCTTCGAGCGGCCCGGGGCCCGCGGCGCCCGGCAGGCGGAGGTCTCGGCTCGACAGGGTGAGCTCGAGCTCGGTGACCGCGCCCCGGCTCGTGCCGTCCACCCCCAGCTCGAGCGTGCCGGAAAGGGCCTCGCCGGGCCGGAGGCCGACGCCTTTGTCCAGCGCGCGCCCGAGGGCGCCGAGGTCGGCGGAGAGCCGCGCCTTGCCCTCGAGCGCGGCGCCCGGGGGGGCGAGACGCACGCGCACGGGCGCGGTGCCCGGGACGAGGGCGACGAGCGAGGACGTGAACGCGTCCAGGGTGAGGACGCCGTCGCCCGACGCCGGCTGCGCGAACGACCCGCTCGCGAGGAGGTGGCGCTCGGTGAACCCCGTCGTGGACAGCGCGCCCGGCGCGAAGGCGAGGTCGGTGCCGTCCACCTTCCACGTCGCGGAGAGCCCCGTGCCGGCCGCCGCGGTCGCGTCGGCGCGCAGGGTCCCGCCGCGCACGCTGCCGAGGAAGGGGAACCGTCGCTCCAGGCCGCCCAGCCGCCCGAGGTCGAGGACCGCCGCGACCTGGCCTTCGGCGGAGAACCCGCGGCTCGCGCCGTCGGCGCCCTCCCGGCCGAGCCTCACCACGAACGGCGCCTGAGGCGAGCCCGCGCCGGCCCGGA